>JAGCSS010000081.1 GCA_017964055.1 Lachnospiraceae bacterium | reverse complement strand
TTATCGGATACGGCGGAAATTCCGCAATTACAGAATGCAGTGCTGACGTAGTTCTTATCTGTATCGACCATGATAAGGAAAACAGGGACGAGCAGTTCATGGGCGGAGGATATGCTGCAGGTTACCTTGACGTTGATAAATGTAAGATTAAAATCGACGGATACGATTCGGATCACGGATATGTTCATAACGGCGGTCTTGTCGGTATGTACATTCTTTACCCTGCAGGAAATAATTATGCCGGATATATCAACAACACAAGAGTTGAAGGCATGATTACATTCTTCGAGGATAATACCGACAGAAGAGCATACTGCAAGGATTTTATCGGCGAAGTAATGAACTGGACATACGAATATGTCGGAAACTCTTCGGATTTTAAGCCTAATGAAACCAAGGATTACTCAAAGGATTTGCTTCCTCATTACTGCGAGGGTGATAACTACACCAAAGAAGAAGTAGCATCCACATGCGAAGAATTCGGATATACGCTTTATACATGCAATGACTGCGGTTATTCATATAAAGCTGATTACACATTAAAGAATCATACTGTTGATACATGGAACAATATTATTGAACCCACATACGAGGAAGAAGGTCTTGCTGAAGGCACATGTACGAACTGTTCGACAACAACCTATTCGATCGTTCCCGTAAAGGAAGAGGAAATCGTGGAAGAACCGGACCTTGTAATTGAAGAGCCGGTCGTTGAAGAAGTTGTCGCAGAAGAGAAGAAAGACAATTCCGAAGGATTCCTCGGAGTATTCGTAATAGGGGCTTTAATAGTGGGACTCGGACTCATTGCGGCTATCGTTGTTGTTTTGATTCGAGGCAAAAGAAGATAATTCTTTCTTTATTTACATGAATCTTCGATTTGTGCTATAATATAAGCCTATTGCGGACTTGAAAAACAGAAAATATGTCCCGAGAGGAAAGATAAAATGTTAAATTCTAAAGTTATACTTTTAACAGGCGGTACAGGTTCATTTGGTAAAGCATTTACCAGATACGTACTTAACAATTACGACCCTAAAAAGATAATCATTTATTCACGTGACGAATTCAAGCAGTTCATCATGCAGAATGACTTCAAAAAGGAATTTCCCGACAAATTTTCAAAACTCAGATTTTTCATAGGAGATGTCAGAGACAAAGACAGACTTAAACGTGCTATGGAGGGCGTTGATTACGTTGTTCATGCTGCAGCCTTAAAGCAGGTTCCCGCATGCGAGTATAACCCTCAGGAAGCAATTAAGACCAATATACACGGCGCACAGAATGTTATTGATGCGGCGCTTGATTCGGGTGTTAAAAAAGTAGTTGCTCTTTCAACGGACAAGGCTGTAAACCCCGTTAACTTATACGGCGGAACAAAGCTTGTATCCGATAAGCTCTTCATTGCAGCCAATGCATATGTAGGCGAGAAAGATATCTGCTTTTCAATCGTAAGATACGGAAACGTAGCAGGAAGCCGCGGTTCTGTTATTCCTTTCTTTAAAGATTTAATCGACAAGGGTGAGAAAGAACTTCCCATTACTGATTTCAGAATGACAAGATTCTGGATTTCTTTGGATGAAGGTGTTCAGCTTGTAATTAAGGCTCTTGAAGAATCAAAGGGCGGCGAGACATTCATCTCAAAGATTCCTTCATTTAAGATTACGGATCTTGCAGAAGCAATGCTTCCCGGATGCACCAAGAAAGAGGTTGGTATCAGAGAAGGCGAGAAGCTTCATGAGATCATGGTTACCGCAGAAGATTCATTTACAACATACGAATATGACAAGCACTACATTGTATATCCTCAGATGATCTTCGCAACCAAGATGAAACCCGACGAATCGGGCAAGAAAGTCGAGGAAGGATTCAGCTATTCATCAGGCAATAATACATGGTGGTTGAGCGTTGAAGAAATCCGTGAAAGACTTGCAAAAATGAATTAAAAATATACCCTTGGCCGACTTGAAAAAAGTACGGAAAAGTGTAGAATAAATTAGTCAAAAATATTTAAGGAGGATACAATTATGAAGTTAGTACCATTAGGCGACAGAGTTGTATTGAAGCAGTTAATAGCAGAGGAAACCACTAAGTCGGGTATCGTACTTCCCGGTCAGAACAAAGAGAAGCCCCAGCAGGCTGAAGTTATCGCTGTAGGCCCCGGAATCCTTGCTGACGGAAAAGAAGTTAAGATGGAAGTCAAGGTAGGCGATCAGGTTATCTACTCCAAATACTCAGGAACCGAAGTTAAGCTTGATGATGAAGAAGTTATCATCGTAAAGCAGTCAGATATTCTTGCAATAGTTGAATAAATATTTTTCCAGGAGGACAGTTAAAAATGGCTAAAGAAATTAAATACGGTGCTGATGCACGTGCAAGCCTTGAAGCCGGCGTAAACCAGTTGGCAGACACAGTCAGAGTAACACTCGGACCTAAAGGAAGAAATGTAGTACTTGATAAATCATACGGTGCACCTCTTATTACTAACGACGGTGTAACAATCGCTAAAGAAATCGAACTTGAAGATGCATTCGAGAACATGGGTGCTCAGCTTGTTAAGGAAGTTGCTACAAAGACTAACGATGTAGCAGGTGACGGTACAACAACCGCTACAGTTCTTGCTCAGGCAATGATCAATGCAGGTATGAAGAACCTTGCAGCAGGTGCTAACCCCATCATCTTAAGAAAAGGTATGAAGAAGGCTACAGAATGTGCAGTAGAAGCAATTCACAGCATGTCTTCAAAGGTTAACGGAAAAGAGCAGATCGCAAGAGTTGCAGCTATTTCCGCAGGTGATGACAAGGTTGGTGAGATGGTAGCTGACGCTATGGATAAGGTTTCAGGCGACGGCGTTATCACAATCGAAGAATCAAAGACAATGCAGACAGAACTCGACCTCGTTGAAGGTATGCAGTTTGACAAGGGTTATCTTTCAGCTTACATGTGCACAGATATGGAGAAGATGGAAGCTGTTCTTGAGAATCCTTACATCCTTATTACAGACAAGAAGATTTCCAACATTCAGGAAATCCTTCCCGTACTTGAAACAATCGTACAGAGCGGTGCTAAGCTTTTAATCATTGCTGAAGATATCGAAGGCGAAGCTCTTACAACACTTATCGTTAACAAACTCCGTGGTACATTCAATGTAGTAGCTGTTAAGGCACCCGGCTACGGTGACAGACGTAAGGCTATGCTCCAGGATATCGCTATCCTTACCGGCGGTACCGTTATCAGCGAAGAGGTCGGCCTTGAGCTTAAGGACACAACGATGGCACAGCTTGGCCGCGCTAAGTCCGTTAAGGTTCAGAAGGAGAACACCATCATCGTTGACGGTGAGGGCGATAAGAAGGAGATCGCTGCACGTATCAGCCAGATCCGTGCCCAGATCGCTGAGACCAAGTCCGATTTCGACCGCGAGAAGCTTCAGGAGCGTCTTGCAAAGCTCGCAGGCGGCGTAGCGGTTATCCGCGTAGGCGCAGCTACCGAGGCTGAGATGAAGGAAAAGAAGCTCCGCATGGAGGATGCTCTCAACGCTACACGCGCTGCGGTTGAAGAGGGTATCATCGCAGGCGGCGGATCGACATATATCCACGCAGCAAAGGAAGCAGCCAAGAAGGTTGCAAAGCTTGAGGGCGATGAGAAGACCGGTGCGCAGATCGTGCTTAAGGCTCTCGAGGCTCCTCTTAACATCATCGCAAACAACGCAGGTCTTGAGGGCGCCGTCATCGTTAACAAGGTTAAGGAGTCACGTGCGGGCATCGGCTTCAATGCCATGACCGAGAAGTACGTTGACATGGTTCGCGCAGGCATCCTCGATCCCGCGAAGGTTTCACGTTCGGCACTCCAGAACGCTACCAGCGTTGCAGCTACCTTCCTCACTACTGAGGCAGCCGTAGCCACCATCAAGGAGCCCGCACCCGCAGCACCTGCAGGCGGAGCCGGCATGGGCGGGATGTACTGATCCCAAGTGAAATAATAGAAAGCCGCTTCGAGCTTGCTCGAAAGCGGCTTTTATTATTGAACGCCCTACGTATGAGCAAGAAGCGGTTGCGGAGCAAGCGCGAGATTGCGAATACGGAGGAGGATCGCGAAAGTGCGAAGCACGCAGCGATCCGATGGGATCTTTTTTTGGCCGACAAAACCGTATGAGCAAGAAGCAACGGCGAAGCCGGTGCGGGATTGCGAATACGGTTGAGGATCGCGAGAGTGAAGCGTAGCGATCCGTTATTTTAAAATACTTTTGATCCTGCCCTCACAAAGAACACCGGCAGATCCCTCATACTGCAGTGAATCTTCACAGTCTCTCCGCCTTCATACACTGCAGCGACATCCGTATTATCCGGCAGTTCTCTCCCTAGCTGCCACCGTCCTTCGGGCAGCTTCACTTCCACCTCTTCCGCACCCTCATCGAATATCGGGCAGGCGAGGATATCGTCGCCGAAGAAGAATACGTCGCTTTCCGGATCGTAATCGGGATCCTTTAAGAATACGGGATAGATGACCGGATCGTATGTCCTGACCGACCTCTCCATCTGCGCGTACAGATACGGGATCAGGGCTTCTCTCAGGTCAAAGAGCCGCTTTACCGTATCGATCTCATCCTCATACAGCCAGGGCATGTTCGAGCTGCCGTCGGGATTCCATGAATGCAGCACAAAGCGCGGAGTAAAAATCCCGTACTGTATCCAGCGCAGGAACAGCTCCTTTGAGGGTTTCGGTCCCGCAAAGCCTCCGATATCCTGACCGAAATTGTATATGCCGCTCAGGCTCATGGTCATCGCCATTTTGTGATTGTATCTGAAATCAGCAAACGATGTCCTGTTGTCGCCTGTCCATGTGGAGGCGATCCTTGCGGTGCCGGCGATGCCGCAGCGTGATACCGCGGTCTTGTTCCCGATATCTTTGCAGGCCTCGAGGCTCGCCCGCGTCATAAGGAAAGAGAACAGCGGCTTGATGAGCTTGGCGCGTATTGGAGTGCCAAAGCCCGCAGCCATAACATTTTCATCGGGGACATCGTATTCGTTATTATCGTTCCAGGTGCTGTAATAGCCTTTATCCACAAGATTTTTGCGGACACATTCGGTCCAGAAGGAGGCTGCGCCCCTGTTCGTGAAATCGAGGTAGCTTCCCATGCCGCCCCAGAAGGGGAATTTGGCGGGGGTACCGTCGGCGTTTTTCAGGAACCAGCCGTTTTCCGCGATCGTCTTATACATGGGATGGTCATCGAGAAAACACGGTTTGATGTTCGGCAGGAACTCAGTCCCGTGCTCTCTGAAAATGCCGCTCAGCCGCTCGGGCGAGGGGATCTTGTCGGTATTCCAGTGGAATACGTAGCGTTTTTCGCCGATCTGGGTATAACCGCTCGACATATAGAAACCGCCGGGCGAGATACCGTACCTGTCGCATTGCTTCAGGAAGCCCTCTAGCTGTTCGCCGGCGTTGTCCGCGTCGGTGTAGGCCATTGTGCTTCCGCAGTATTTGAGCGTCCATTCAGGCGGCAGGAAGGTCCCGCCGGTGAGGCGTGAAAACGCATTTACTATCTGCGGTACGCTGCCGTAGAACACATAATAGATCAGACTGTCATCCTCGCATCTGAACGATTTGAAGGGTGAATAATAGTTGTCGTGTTCGCGTCCGAAATCAAAGGCGCCGTCTGCGTAGGTGTCGTAATAAATACCGTATGCGCCTACAGAATTCCTGCAGATGTAGAACGGCACATGCTTGTACAGAGGGTCGGAGCATGACGCGTCAAAGCCCATCGAATCGGTGGTCCCGAGCTTAAAGGTCCGCTTGTTCTTGTTGACGTCGCCGCTCTTGTCTCCCAGGCCGAAGATGTATTCGTCTTCTTCGCGTGAAAGATAATGGCAGGCGCCGCGGCCGAGCTCACCGTCGAGATTGTACGCCATATACTCTCTGTCTTTGAATAAAAGCTTTTCCGAGAGAAAATGCGAGATCAGGAAATTCTTTTTCTCGAGCATGAGACGCAGGTTACCGAAAGAAAACGTACAGGTATCGTCATCCCCGGAAACGTCTGGGATTACGCGGCTCAGTCCCGACACGGAGAGCTTGTCGCGCCCTTCATACGGCATCTCGCCGTCGGGGCACACCGAGAAAGTATTGAACAGACGGGAACCGTCGCGGAATACGGCAACGCGCAGCATGTTCTCGAAGAAATCGAGCCTTGCGTTGATATCCGCCTCTTTAAAGCAGTATGTCGATCCCTCGCCGGAGATCAGGTTAAAACGGTGATCGTATTTCATTTTGCCTCCGCTTGTAAGAATTCTTCTTTAGCATTCTGAAGTTCGGCGACCTTCTCCTTCGAGAGAGGGTACCAGACAAAGAGGAACAGCGCCATCAGGCCAAACATGGCCGCAGGTATCAGGGTGGCCAGGACGTACATGAGATCCAGCTGCGATGCCTTGAATGTGAAATCGAGCGTGCTGGCCGTATCGTAGTAGCCCATGGCCAGCAGCGCCGCGTTTACGGCGATGGCCGAGATAACCTGACCGAGTTTGCGGAAGAAATTAAGGAAAGCATAAGCCGTTCCGTTATCCCTGCTCCCGGTGCTGACCTCGATCTCGTCGATCGCGTCTCCGGCCATGGCCCAGAGCTGGAGCACAAAGAAATTAAGCCCGAAGCCCGAGATCAGGCAGAGCGCCATAAAGGGCATGATGGCTGCCGAAGGCTCGAGGAACTTTAAGAAGAACATGAGGAGGTTCGCCGCAGCGGCGACAACCATTCCGACCGAGGTGATCTCCTTTTTGCCGAAACGTCTGGCAAGCTTCGGGGTAAAGAGCATGAGTATCGCCATCGGGATATAGGTAAGTATGGTGGGCAGCGAAACAAAAATTCCGCCTTTTCCGAAGTAGTACCTGATCAGGTAAACGTAGTAGCTCTGCGTGAACATCTGTCCCGCGAGGAGCAGCATCGCAACGACGGAGATCGAGAGCATCGCCTTGTTCTTGAAGATAAGCGCGAGAGCCTTTTTCGCTGCGCCTTTTTCATGCTTTTTCGGTTCGGTCTTTACTCTTTCCTTTGTTCCGATAAAGGCGAAGAACAGAGCGACCATTGAAAGCACCGCCATTACGATGACGCCTGTGAGGAGCACATCGTATTTTACGATCGACTTGCCCGTTGCCTTATCTGTAGCAAAGCAGAGCATCGAGAGCACCATGACGGGCATGCTGCCAAGAGCTGAGCCTACGGCCCTGAATACCGAGAGCTTCGAGCGCTCCTTTACATCCTGGGTGATGACCGTGGCGAGCGATCCGTAGGGGATCTGCAGCATGGTGTAGATCATGCCCCAAACTACGTAGGTGACAGTGGCGTAGATATATGCCGGCAGATTGTCGCCGGGGGTTCCGAAGCCCTTAAACTTGCAGAAGAGCAGGACCGAGGCGACGGCGAGCGGGATCGCAACGCGGATGAACCAGACGCGGTATCTGCCGTGCTTTGAAACACGCGCGGTATCGCATATCCTGCCCATGATCGGGTCGTTGACCGCATCCCAGACCCTGGTGAGCACGAACATTACCATGATAAAGAACGGGCTCAGGATCAGCACATCGGTATAATAAGTCTGGAGTATGGAAGTGACCAGGCCGAATACCAGGCAGCCGCCGGCGTCTCCGAGCGCGTAGCAAACATACTCGGGCGTTTTAAGTCCGCTGGCCCGCGCGATCATGCTTTTTTCTTCATTTTGTCCCATAAGTGATAACCTCCCGCAAAGCGAATTTGGTAAATACCTTATAAACCCATTATAACCCTTTGCGGCGCCGATTAAAACGCAAATATGAATTAAACGTGAATTCTGTGGTTGGGGCATTTACAAAGCATGGAGCAAAGCTTATAATTTTTTGTGGAATACTATGCATGTAAGGAGAGATGTAATGATCGGAAACGGCTTATATACTGAAACCTATGTTAAAAGAAAAGTGACTGCGGGCGCTACGCTCGCAAAGGGAGCGATGCTGTTCCTGGGCATTGTCCTGATGCTCGGAGGCATGCTCTTTTTAGGGAGCGGACTGCTTGCCTTTCTGGGTGTTGCTGTGCTGATCGCGTTTTACTTTGTAAATCCCATGTTCAATATTGACTGGGAGTATATTTTCTGCGACGGTCAGATCGATTTTGACCGTATCAGCGGCGGAGAGCGACGCAAGAACATGCTCAGGATCGATATCGACAATATCGATGTTATGGCTCCGGAGCATTCTCACGAGCTCGACAGCTACAACCACCAGCAGAACCTCACGGTGAAGGACTTCACCTCAAAGACCGGAGAGGGCAAGGTCTACTGCATCTTCGCCAGCAAGGACGGACAGCGCATGAAGATCATGTTCGAGCCCTCGGAGACCATGGTCGATTATTGTAAGCAAAAGGGTATGAGAAAAGTATTTACAATGTAACAATAGGGAGAAGTGTTCCGGACGGCGGTCCGGGATGCGGAATGGAGGAAAAATGAAAAAATTCTTTAAGGTGCTTGCGATCGCTCTGGCAATGATACTTACAGCGTCACTCGCACAGCCTGTCAGTGCGGAGGCTGCGGCCACGCCCAAGCTCAACACCAAGAAAAAGACGGTGTATGTCGGCGGCAGCAGCGTCTATTCAAAGTACGGAAACGGCTATATCACACTCAAGGTGAATAACCGTCCCAAGAGCTACAGCGTTTCCTGGACCAGCTCGGATTCCGACGTGATCAAGATCGAGCCTCTCGGGAAATACAGATGCACGGTTACCGCGCTCATGCCCGGTACCGCGACGGTTACGGCCGAGGTCATCGATAAGACCAAGACGCCCAACACCAAGTACACCCTGACCTCAAAGATTACGGTCAAGGCCAACTGCGCGGCGGTTGACATCACCCCTTCGACGGTAGATGAGCTCGAGGTCGGTGAGACAGTTCAGCTGAACGGCGCCATGTACAATAAATCGGGCAAGACCCTGATCAAGGGCGTTACCGTTACCGATACGATCAAATGGATCTCGAGTGATGACAGCGTTGCCACCGTCAGCGACAAGGGTCTTGTAAAGGCGATCGGCGAGGGTACCGCTACGATCACCTGCTATACCGTTCAGGCAACGAGCGGCACCTATTCAAAGTTCTCAAAGGCTACCGCGAAAGACACCGTTACGGTCAAGGTCAATCACGTTGAGACCGCCATCGAGTCCGTACAGCAGAAATCCTTAAAGACGATCAATATTTCTTTCGGAAAGGATTATTCCGAGATCCTTAAGGCCGAGAATATCAAGATATTCAGAGGAGCGAGCGAGGTCGAGGTATCTAAGGTCGAGTTCGCGAAGAACGGCCTGAGCGCAATCGTTACCACCAAGAGCGAGCTGTCCGCATCGACCGATTATACGGTTCAGGTGAGCGGAACAACGGCTACCGAGGGCCTTACCGCCACATTTAAGACCAGCAGCGGCGTTCCCGCATCGATGAGCCTCTACACCGATATTTCGGGAAATCTCGTTATAGCGGCACAGGTTTCGAACCTGTACTTCAGACTCTACGATGCGAACGGCATCGATATCACGCCTACCGACAGAAAATCATCGGCATATCAGAACTACGCAAACTACGTTACCTGCAAGGCAGCGGATAATTCCAGCGTAGTCAGCTATGTGAGCGGCAATACCGTGATGATCTACGAGGAAGGCAAGAGCATCAACATCAACGGCTACTACAACAACTATAAGGGCACCTCATTTGCCTGCACGGCTACCGTTACCGCGGTTAACGAGGCGGCTACGATGTCTCTTGTAGCCACTACGGTTACCAAGTCATCAAAGGCAGCGGCGGACCTTGACTGGGAGCATACCAACGATAAGCTCTCATCATCTGATTACACCGCGGGCTACAAGCTTGTCGCAAAGGTTAGAAAGGCAGACGGCACCTTTATCTACTCGGATGCCATCGGCACGAAGATCAGCTTCGCGATCCCCGATAACTACACTCCCAAGGCTGTATTCTGCGACCATAACGGAGTTCTCCGTCCTTTCCAGACCGGCGCGGATGTGCTGGTAGTCAAGTACAATGATGTTGTTATCGGTTCGGCTACGGTTATCGTCGGAGAGGCGAGGATCCCTACGACAGTTAAGGTTCTGGTGGACGGCGTTGAGGCCAACACCGTGACGCTTTCAGATTCCACGGCATCGAATCCCACTATTTCGGTAGCGGTTTACGATAACTACAACGAGCTCTGGTCAGAGGCCAGTGCCGGCGAGCTCACGCTTACCTGCACCGCGGCTTCCGCTCCTGTTGTATATCCTTCGAGCGTTAAGTCCGACGGCATCATCGAGCTTAGCATGTTCGCATACGGTTCAGGCAGCATCGCGGGCAACGCGTACACCTATCTCGTTAACTACGAGCACGGCAACGTTAAGACCGCCACATCGTTCACGATGATGGTATTCAAGCCCGACGAGAAGCTTACTACGACCTACAGGGCGGTTGTGAGCGGAGACACCGATATGGTTGTCAACTCCAACTTCGATACGACGAACGGCAAGAATGTATATATCACATTTGTCGCATATAAGGGCAATGTAAGGTATCAGGATCTTACCCTTACTACCAAGGCAGCTGCGGGACTCGGCGATTACTATGCTGTCGTAAGAAACAGCAGCGGCACAGAGATGACGCTTACGACTTCGCTCAACAGCGCCGTATTCCCGATCGCAAAGGTTGAGGGCAGCACCATTACAAAGGCTGTTCCCGGCAACTATTCCTTCGTGATCTACCAGAAGGGCTCGGGCACCACGGATGCGCCTAAGGCTTCCGGATCGTTCGTTATCAAGGATTCCCAGGAGGGAGCTACCTACGAGCAGACCTATACTACTACGCTGTTCCCTCTTTCATCGACCACGACGCAGAGCATCGCGGACTCGATCCTGGCACAGTGCTTCCATCTCTCGTTCAACGGAACGGCGGCATCGGGCAAGGTTACGAACTTTATCGCAGGTTCGGGTTACATCTATATCAGGACCGTATCCGTAACGGGCACGATCACTGTAGGCAATGTACCTTACACGATCGAAGTACCGATCGAGATCAATAAGGTAGTACAGTCTACCACCCACTAAACACACGACTTCAGCATTCGGGCAGAGGGATAAACCTTCTGCCCGATTTTAGAGTCTGCTAAATGTTTTTTGGGGGATTGACGCGTCAATTTACGGTGTGATAACATTTATGCAAATGCAGATTTCTTAAAGAGGAGAACCTTATGCAGACTTTATTACGCGGAGGAATGGTATTCGACGGAACCGGCTTCAGGCACTCGGATATTCTGATCCGTGACGGCATTGTCTCCTCCGTTACTGCTGCGGGGGACGGAATGACGGGCAAGTGTTCGGGACTCTCATCCTCTGCAGACAGCATCATAGATTTGAATAACAGGTATATTTTTCCCGGTTTTGTGGATGTCCATGTACATTTTCGCGAGCCGGGATTTACTTATAAAGAGGACATTGCGACGGGCAGCGCTTCGGCTGCGGCCGGAGGCTACACGGATGTCTGCGCGATGCCCAATCTGAATCCCGTGCCCGACAGCCCCGAAAGACTGGCGGTCGAGCTGGAGGCGATCAGAGAAAAGGCGCAGATACATGTGCACCCGTACGGCAGTCTCACTGTGGATGAAAAAGGCGAGCGTCTGTCTGAGATCGAGGCCATGGCATCTGATGTGATCGCTTTCTCGGACGACGGAAGGGGACTCGCGGGCGATGAGCTCATGCGGGAGGCCATGGAGCGCGTAAAGGCGAGCGGCAGGCTGATAGCGGCGCACTGCGAGGATATGACCGTGATAGGCGGAGCGCATGTGCATGACGGCGCCGTGGCAGGCAGGCTCGGCATAAAGGGCATTACCTCCGAGAGCGAATGGAGGATGGTCGAGCGCGATGTGAAACTGGCCGCCGAAACAGGCTGCCCCTACCATGTCTGCCATGTATCGACGAAGGAGTCGGTTGAGATCATCAGACGGGCAAAAGCGGAGGGCGTCAACGTGACCTGTGAGACGGGCCCCCATTACCTGCTGCTCGATGAGAACGATATCATAAAGGCGATGGAAAAAGAAACACCCGAAGAGCTCGGAAGATTCAAGATGAATCCTCCGCTCAGGAGCCGCGAGGACCGCGAGGCACTGATCGCGGGGCTTCTCGACGGCACGATAGATATGATCGCCACGGACCATGCGCCGCATTCCTCTGAGGAAAAGTCAAAAGGACTGCTCGGAGCGCCGATGGGAGTGGTCGGACTCGAGTGCGCATTCCCCGTGCTTCACGCGGGACTGGTCCGCACGGGTATCATTAGCCTTGAGCGGCTCGTTGCGCTGATGAGCACGATCCCGGCAAAGAGATTCGGGATCGAAGCCGGTATCGTAGAAGGTGCGGAAGCAAAGCTCTGCGTATACGATCTGGAGGACGAGTACTGCATCAGCCCCGACACATTCATGTCAAAGGGCAGATATACTCCGTTTGACGGCAGCAGGGTATATGCGCGCTGCCTGATGACGGTCTGCGGCAAAGAGACCGTATGGACCTCAGGGACGGAGGCAGCGGTCCGGTTTACATGACATCAGGTGACAGGCACCGAAAAGGATAAGCTATGACGGAAGAGATCTTTACATTACTCAGGAACGACGCGATCGCAAAGGATGTTTACAAAGCCGTACTTAAGGGCAACACTTCGCAGATCACGGTTCCCGGACAGTTTGTCAATATAAAGCTTGACGGATTTTTCTTAAGACGCCCTATCTCGGTCTGCGATGTTAAGCCGCCGTTCATGGGCGATGAGGGCGAGCTGACGCTGATATACAAAACGGTCGGCAAGGGCACCGACTCCATGAGCCGCATGACGGCGGGCGAAAAACTGAACATACTGACCGGACTCGGCCACGGCTTCGATGTGAGTGCTTCGGGAAAGAGGCCCCTCTTAGTCGGAGGAGGAGTCGGAACCCCTCCGATGTACGGACTGGCAAAGAAGCTCGTACATGCGGGCAGGTCGGTCGATGTGATACTCGGCTTCAACACGGCCGAGGACGTTTTCCTTGCAGATGAGTTCGAAGCCCTGAACGATCTCTACGAGTTCGGCTGTGAGGGTTTCGAGGGCGGAAAGCCGGAGGTCAGGGTGTACATTGCCACGGTGAGCGGAGAGACGGGCACAAAGGGTTTTGTGACGGACTGCCTCGGTAAGATAGACGAGTGCACGCACTATTACGCCTGCGGACCCATCCCGATGCTGAAAGCGCTGAAGGCCGCCATGGCTAAGGCATTCCCGGGTGCGGGCGGCGAGCTCAGCCTCGAGGAGCGCATGGGCTGCGGCTTCGGAGCGTGCGTGGGCTGTTCCGTAGAGACGGAATCGGGATTTAAAAAGGTCTGCACGGACGGACCCGTTTTCCCGGCTGACGAGGTATTCTGCAGCTAAGAAAACTGCGGATACAGAGACAGGCAAAGAGCGGATGCACGGTCCGGAGGACCGGCGTCATACAGAAAGGCATGAAATGGCAGATATAAGAACACGGCTGGGAGACTGGGAGCTGGACAATCCCATCATCCCGGCGAGCGGGACCTTCGGCTTCGGCGCGGAGTTCGCAAAGCTCTATGACATAAATATCCTCGGCTCGCTCTCTTTTAAAGGGACGACCAAAGACGCGCGTTTCGGCAATCCGACGCCGAGGATCGCCGAGTGCACCGGAGGCATGATCAACTCGGTGGGACTGGCCAATCCCGGAATAGAAAAGGTCATTTCCGATGAGCTGCCCAGACTGCGCGGCATGTTTAAAAAGTCTGTGATCGCCAATATCAGCGGCTTTTCGATAGATGAGTACAAATACTGCTGCGAGAGGATCGACCGCGAAGAGGGCATAGGCATCATCGAGGTAAATATCAGCTGCCCGAACGTTCACGCGGGAGGCATGGCATTCGGAACTTCCTGCGAGGCTGCGGCCGAGGTGACAAAAGCCGTTAAATCGGTCACGACAAAGCCCGTATACATGAAGCTTTCGCCGAACGTCACGAATATCGCGGAGATCGCAAAGGCCTGCGAGGCAGCAGGTGCGGACGGCATAGCACTCATCAACACGCTGCTCGGGATGCGGATCGACATAAAGCGGCGTAAGCCGGTAGTTGCCAATAAGATGGGCGGTTTTTCGGGACCTGCGATATTCCCGGTGGCCGTGCGCATGGTATATCAGGTTTACGAGGCGGTAAATATCCCGATCATAGGCATGGGCGGCATAGCGTCGGCAGACGATGTGATAGAGATGATGATGGCGGGCGCTTCGGCGGTCGAGATCGGAGCGATGAACCTGACGGATCCTTACATCTGTCCGGGGATCATCGAAGAACTGCCGCGGCTCTGCGAAAAGCTCGGCATAGAAAGACTCACCGACATCATAGGTGCGGCACACGATTAGGAGGCAAAAATGGGAAAAGACGTTATCATTGCATGCGATTTTGCGAGCGGAAAGGATACGCTTGCGTTTCTTGACAGATTTACCGGCAAAAAGCCTTTTGTCAAGATCGGCATGGAGCTGTTTTACGCGGAAGGACCGCAGATAGTAAAGGATATCAAGGCACGCGGCCATAAGATATTCCTCGATCTGAAGCTCCACGACATACCCAATACGGTAAAAAAAGCCATGGCGGTGCTCTCGAGGCTCGATGTGGACATGTGCAATCTCCATGCGGCGGGAACAAAGGCCATGATGGAGGCGGCGCTCGACGGGCTCACGAGGCCCGACGGTACCAGACCGCTGCTCATAGCCGTAACACAGCTGACATCCACG
>JAGCSS010000080.1 GCA_017964055.1 Lachnospiraceae bacterium | reverse complement strand
TACTCGCCGACGGCAGCAGGCTGCTGCCCGCGTACAAGCTCTGCATCGAGGACGGCCACGGCAATGTGCTGAAGACCTATACGGAGTCCGGCTACTACGTAAACGGAGTCGAGATCACCGAGAACATGCTGACCTTAAAGCGCCTGAAGCGTCTGATGGGCAATCCCGTGACCTACGAGGCCGCGGACGATGATTCGATCATGAACCGTTATACCGAGCCGTCGCGCATGGTCTCCGTTACCAAGAGGATCACGGACAGGATACTTACCGAATACTACATCGCGCTGCCTTCGTCGGTGGATATCGCTGAAACGCCGAAGCTGGAGAGCGCCCTCAATACGGTCATCAATTTCGATACGACCACGAGGGTTTCCGAGCCCGAGGGCAGGACCGGACAGTTCTACGCATATTCATTCGGCAGTGTAATATTTGCCGATACTTCCGCCGCAAAGGCCGTAGCAGCGGCCGACGCGTCCACGGGTACTGTTCTCGACCCTAACGGGCGGGTCATCTGGGAACGCGGCATCAAGACCGCGAGGTCCGAGATATCGGGCGTAAAGGCCGTGGATGCGGACGCGGCGCACGATTCGGTACAGGCGGCGATGAAGATGGTGCTGATGCACAAGAATCTCGATACCGACACATCATCCTTCGATGCTTCGAAGATGAGCGTATACGAGTGGATGAGCAGGAACATGAAGTCGACCGTGCTCGACATGACGGGCGCGACACTTGACGAGATACTGTATTATGTTTATAAATCGAGGCCGGTAATAGCCTTTAAGGCTGACGGGACAGCTGTTGTCATAACGGGGTATGACGCGGTATCCGTCACGGTTTACGAACCGGCTAAAAAGAAGAGCGTTAAGTATTCGACAAAGGAAGCGACGGCGGCATTTTCCGCTGCGGGCAATATCTTTGTTGCTTACGTTGACTGATAAACACGGGGGTAGCTGTGTATGGGGAAAAAACTTAGATGTATAGGGGCTTTGCTGCTCGCGGTGCTGATGATCGCAGGAGTATTCGGCGTACGGCCCGCTGCCGCGGCGGACACAAAACTGAACAAGAGCACTGCCGAAGTGGATGCCTACGAGAGGATGAGCCTGAAGATCAAGTCATCCTACGAGGGCACTTACTACGGTACCTACGTCCAGAAGCTCAACGAGCGCACCGGAGAGTACGATTATGCCGGTGAAGCTTACGAAGCGGAGGAAAAGGGCAGCGGCAAGTTCAGTTATGTTTTCTATGAGAGCGGAGTCTACAGGGTCACGATCTATTTTTACGATGCGGACTATTATGATCATTCCGCATCCTGCACGGTAACTGTCAGAGGCGTCGGTCCCGCAAGGCGCAACATGGCCGTTATCGTCGGAGGAGAGACTTCGATCGCTACGGAAAACGCTGTCTTTGAGCGTGCCGAGGTCATAGAGGACGAGAATGACTGGTATTACTGGTACTATTACACGAGATCCTACGACGGTGAGATCAAAATAGACGGCAATAAGATCAAAGGCGTAAAAGAGGGCCGAGTAAAGGTCCGGGTTTATTACAGACCGGATGAGGGCGGTGAGCTTACATCGGCCGATATCACGGTACATGTGACGGATCCCGTATACACGCCTGTGGACGGCTATAGGCTCGCAGGATGGTATGAGTACCTCAATCTCGCCGGAGTTTCGGAGTACAGCGATATATCGGTAACCTGCGACAACGAGAGTGTCTGTGTCTGGAACGGAGGATACCTCGATATCGTCGGGGCCGGCAAATGCAAGGTTACGATCGTTGCGGACGGCAGGGAGTTTACCGACACGATAGAGGCATATGCGCCCGAGTGCTCGGACAGCATACTTCTGCTCAAAAAGAAAAAGAGCAGGCAGATCAAGGTTACGGGTCTGCCCGAGGGCATAAAGGTCCATTATTCTTCCGCAGACAAAAAGATCGCCACAGTTTCCGCAGACGGAAAAGTAAAGGGCAAGGCAGCAGGCAGCACAAGCATCACGGTGCAGTGCGGCGACCTGATCAGCTTCACCTGCTTTGTGACCGTAAGCAAAGGCGGAACGGCATTTACTGCGGCCCAGAAGGCATACGGATTCATCGGAGGCAAATACAGTCAGGACAAGCGCATGGAGGACGGGTATTTCGACTGCAGCGCGCTGGTCTGGAGAGCATATAAGGCAGCAGGCTACGATCTCGCGGGTGAGAAGAAATATGCGCCCACCGCGGCGGATCTCGCAAAGAAGCTCGAGGCCGACGGCAAAGCTATCGCATACGAATACATCGATCCGTCGGAACTCAGACCCGGCGACCTGATATTCTATTCGAGCGGCTCGAACGGACGCTACAAGAACATCGACCATGTCGCGATGTACTATGCGGCCGGGAATGCGGGCAGATATTCGGGATATTACGATTATTACAACGATCCCACATACAATGAAGGCGTCATGGTCCATGCGACTTCGCCCTCGGTACATATGGTGAGCTACTCGGGCTACATTCCGTACAGGATCGTGATGATCTGCAGACCGATAGATTAACTGAAAGGAATACTGATCAATGAAACTGGTAATACAGCGCGTTCTGTCAGCATCGGTGAAAGTCGACGGCAATACGGTCGGCAGCATCGGGAAGGGATACCTGGTGCTGCTCGGAGTCGGAAAAGAGGACAACGAAGAGGCAGTCGAGAAATATGCCTCAAAGCTTCTGAAGCTGCGCATCTTCGAGGATGAGAACGGGACTACGAACCTTAACCTCGAGCAGGTAAACGGTGAGCTCCTGATCGTTTCGCAGTTTACGCTTTACGCCGATACACGGTCGAACCGCCCGGGATTTACCGAGGCCGCGCCGCCCGATCTGGCGGAGGACCTCTACGAGAAGTTCGTGAAATACTGCGCCGAGCGGGTACCTGTCGTGCAGCACGGTGAGTTCGGAGCCGATATGAAGGTCGAGCTCGTAAACGACGGGCCGTTCACGATCATTCTTTGACTTGTTCACAAAAGTTTCATTTTACAAATGCTGTGAAATGGTGTACACTTCGGTAAGTTTCACGGAGTTCGCACTTTATAGGAGAAAGAGATGTACGAGTATAAGACACAGGGCGTTTGCGCTCAGAAGATCAATTTTGATATCGTGGATAATGACGGCCGCAAGGTGGTTGCGAACGTTAAGTTTACCGGCGGATGCAACGGCAATACACAGGGCGTTGCGCGTCTGATAGAGGGCATGGAGGTTCATGACGCGATCTCTCGCATGGAGGGGATCAAGTGCGGTTTCAAGCCCACATCATGTCCGGACCAGCTGGCAAAGGCTATCAGGGGAGCGATCGGAGAATGATCCGAGGATAGGACAGTTATGAAGAAGATAGTATTGACCGGAGGCGGAACGGCAGGGCACGTTACGCCTAATATCGCTTTGATAGAGCGTCTGCGCGAAGCTGACTATGAGATCAGCTATATCGGCTCCTATGAGGGCATCGAGAGGGGCCTGATCGAGAAGCTCGGGATCCCTTATTACGGGATATCGTCCGGAAAGCTGAGGCGCTATCTGGACGTGAAGAATCTCTCGGATCCGTTTAAGGTACTTAAGGGTCTGCACGAGGCGAACAGGCTCATGAAGCAGCTGAAGCCCGATGTTGTTTTTTCGAAGGGCGGATATGTGACCGTGCCCGTTGTGTTTGCGGCGCACAGGCATAAGATCCCGACTATTATTCATGAGTCGGATATGACGCCCGGACTGGCGAACAAGCTCTGCATCCCGAAGGCGGACAAGGTCTGCTGTAATTTTGCCGAGACGCTTGATTACCTGCCCGAGGGCAAGGCTGTTCATACGGGTACACCTCTGCGCAAGGAGCTGTTTACAGGCGATAAGCGCAAAGGCCTGGATTTCTGCGGATTTGACGGGACTAAGCCGATCATCCTCGTGGTGGGCGGCAGCACAGGTGCCGCGGCGATCAACGAGGCGGTCAGGAACCTGCTTCCCACGCTCGTCAAGAGCTATGATATCATCCATCTGACCGGAAAAGGAAAGAGCGATCAAAGCCTTAATAATACGCCCGGATACAGGCAGTACGAGTACATCAGCGACGAGCTGAAGGACCTTTTTGCTGCGGCGGACCTGATCATCTCACGCGCCGGAGCCAATGCCGTATGCGAGCTTCTGGCACTGGCCAAGCCCAACATCCTGATCCCGCTTTCGGCGGCTGCCAGCAGAGGCGACCAGATACTGAACGCGGAGTCCTTCGAGCATCACGGCTACAGCTACGTGCTCGAGGAGGAGATCGTAACGAACGAAACCCTGCTCGATGCGATCAACACCGTTTTTGCCGATAAAGACAAATACATCACGGCGATGAAGGGCGCGACTCAGGCGGACGCGACCGACATCATCATCGACCTGATCGAGTCGTATACCAAATAAAAAAGTGCCTGTCACCGCAGATGGTGACAGGCACTTTTATTTATTTCTTCTTGGATTTCTTTGTCTCGGTCTGCTTTTCTTCCTTGCGGAGCTTCGCATATTTGTCCTGAAGCTTCTGTCTGAAGGTCTTTTTAACGGGCGGAGCCTCGAGACCGCCGCGCGCGCTCTTGGCTTCTACGATGTAGATACCGTTCATCAGGACCTTAACTTCCTTTTTCTCGGGGATCAGATTGAAGGCCTTTTCATCGCACATCAGCATCATAACCTTGGGGCCGACCTTGGCTCTGACTACCGGAACCCTTGAACGGCGCAGATACTTGGGTGTCTGGTCGATGACGATCTGCGGAAGACCCGACTCAACGAGCTTTTTGCGGGCCTTGTCGATAACGAATATCGATATGATCTGCGCGCCCTGACGCATCGTAGCTTCGGACTCTTCCTGCTTTTTCTGCATCTTTTTGCCCAGGATCGTGAGGGCAACAAGTCCGCCGATAAGAAGTACGGTGACTATTATGAAAATGATCCAACCTGTTGACATATGTGATTATTCCTCCTCTTACTTACAGGACCGCGGGCAAGCCCGAAAGATCCTTTCTTCCGCCGCGCCGTGCCCGAAAACCGAGCCTTAAGCACGCGACGTAAATTGTATCATCTGAGCGCGCAAAATTCAAGCGGTTTATCGTTTTTTCAGAAGCGGCGCGTCCTCCGCGAGCATACCCGCGATTATGTCGCGCACACGGGCTCCGATCGTCTTTGCCTCCTCGGGCGTAAGATCCTCGACGTAAACGGGCTTTCCGTAGTGGATGATGACATTGGCTCTGCGGACCCAC
>JAGCSS010000079.1 GCA_017964055.1 Lachnospiraceae bacterium | reverse complement strand
CGCTGCATCCGCAAAGTATGATCCTTACCATAAAGAAGTCCTCTCCTTACTTAATGATACCGAGTCTGCGCATCTCAGCCGCAAGCAGCTCAGCATGCTCGGGCTCCATGTCTGTCAGAGGAAGACGCATCGGCCCTGCCGCAAAGCCCAGCAGCTTGCAGGCGGTCTTTACGGGGATAGGGTTAACCTCGCTGAAGAGCAGGTTTACAAGAGGCAGGTATTTGAGCTGAAGCTCAAGCGAGCCCTTTGTATCGCCGTTTAAGAACTTCTCAACGATCAGGTGGGTATCACGGGGCGCAACGTGCGAGAGAACGCTGATAACGCCCTTTCCGCCGAACGAGAGGATCGGGCAGATCGCATTGTCGTCACCTGAATAAATGGTCAGGTTGTCGCCGCAGAGCATTGCAACCTGCGCGGTCCAGCCGATATTGCCGGTAGCGTCCTTGACAGCTACGATGTTCTCGTAATTCTCGGCCAGATACTGAACGGTCTTAGGCTCGATGTTGACGCCGGTCCTGCCGGGGATATTGTACAGGATGACCGGGATGTTTATCGCTTTTGCCGTCTCGCCGAAGTGTCTGATAAGGCCCTTCTGGGTAGCCTTGTTATAGTAGGGTGAAACGAGCAGCACCGCATCCGCGCCTGCCGCCTCTGCCTGCTGTGAGAGCCAGATGGCTGTCTCGGTGCAGTTCGAACCTGTGCCCGCGATAACCGGAACTCTCTTGTTTACGCGCTGTACTACGAACTTGATGCAGTCCACATGCTCTTCATGCGAAAGAGTCGATGCCTCGCCCGTGGTGCCGCATACAACGATGGCGTCGGTCCCGTTCTCGATCTGGTAATCTACCAGACGTCCGAACTCCTCGTAATTTACCGAGCCGTCCGCATTCATGGGAGTGATGATCGCAACAGCTGCTCCCGTAAAAATGATCTTCTTCATGTTCTTTCCTCCTGGAATATAATACTCAATTGGTCATACGTTCGCTCGGATCCGTACCGGCAAAAAAGAGAAGAGCCGGCCGGAGCCGACTCTAAAGTTCAAAGTTATGCGCACGCGAACCACGTCCGCATGCAGATACAAATGACTTTAGGTAGCGCTCCATCAGTTCCTGATGACAGTTCGAAAGCTCTTAACAGACGAACCAACCGTGATCCCTCAGCGAAGACCGCGATTTCGGCATATCATCCTTTCACAGCTCATCAACCGTGCGTGACACGTCCGGGCCGCTACTCATAATCAATGCACCTCTACCAATCTAAGCGGCATGATAGCATACTATCCGCCTTCTGTCAACTGCTCTTTACACCGTTGCCGGCCGCGAGGGCCGGGATGTCCGTCGAACTAATAGGCGGCAGGCATCCCGATCGGATACTTTAATTATATCCCGAACACTTTGTAATGTATATGAACTTTCGTGCCATGAATATTGCAAAATGTGCTTTCAGGCAGTCCTTTATACCGGCGTGCACAGGTGTTCATCATATTTCAGTGATATTATTTCTAAAATAATATTTCAAATAATATATTGACATATTATTACATAAGTGTTATAAAATATGTGTCGACCGATATTATTTGCAAGATAATATCGTATTATATTACCCGAAAACATTGCATATTGCGTGCCCGGCAGCCGCCGGCACAAAACGGAGGCAGATCATGGCTAAGAAAAACGAAGAGGCTCCCGCACGTCCGATCACCGTGGACGACCACATCGAGCTCAACAAGAAAAACACACAGAAAAAGCGCACCGCCGTTAACGATGCGCTGCAGTTCCCCGTAGGGGATCAGTTTGAGAAGGATCTCACCGAGATCCTCGAGAGCGACTGCGAGGCGAACGGCGAGACCGTTGTCATCGCGCTCGTAGACTTTGACAAGTTCATGCATATCAATACCGATTTCGGAGTAGAGGTCGGGGATAAGGTTCTGATCGAGACCGGTCTCTACATTAAGGAGCGCATCCCGAAGGACGCAAAGGTTTACCGCATCGGCGGCGATGAGTTCGGCATCATCTTTAAGGGCGAGACCGAGAGAGAGGACATTTTCCTCTTCCTGAACGATCTGAAAAAAGATTTTAACGTAAAGACTCCCGACGGAGCCGAGCAGTCGATCACCATCGGCATGGCTACCGCATTTGTTGACGCGTCACGCTGCGCAGAGCTTGTGAGAAAGGCCGACGGCGCCCTTTACCGCGCAAAGGTGAGCGGCCGCAGCCGCGTTGCAATGGCCCGCGAAGAAAAGATGATCCCGAAGACCAGCCATTACACACAGGACCAGCTTCAGCGCCTGGCGAAGCTCTCCAAGCGCGAGGGTATCGGAGAGGCGATCCTCCTGAGAGAGGCGCTCGACATGCTCCTGAAGAAGTACGACATCTAAACCCAAGGGGTTAAGATACGAAAGACAAGGGGACGTTTCTTCTGTCTGCACAGTTTGCAGCCGGAAGAAACATCCCCTTGTCTTCATATATTACCCATGTCTCATATTTTATTCTTGCGCTCCGCCCGCTGTGCCGTCACCGTACAGAACCGTGCACAGAGTCGTATTGACATCAGGGTTGTTCTTGCTCTTGTATACGCCCTCATCAGCCCTGCGGTAAACCTCGTCGAAGTTTGTCGAAGCACCCTGCGCTATGATCGCGGCACCCAGGCTGACAGTAGGCTTCATACCCTTCAGTTCGGGTATCTCCAGATCGTCTATATGCCCGAGCACGCGCTTTATCAGCTTTTTGCCCTTACACTCCTCGTTGACGTTCGGCGCGAATACGGCATATTCGTCACCGCCGAGTCTGAATATGACGTCCTTTTTCCTGAACTCATCCTTGAGGATGTCCGCGATGCCCCTGATAACCTTATCTCCGACATCATGTCCGTAGGTATCGTTTATATGCTTGAACCTGTCGATGTCGATGATGCAGAACATGCCGCTCACACCTTCCGCGAGAAGCGTGGTAACCTTCTTCTCTCCGCTGCCTCGGTTTAATATTCCGGTCATGATATCGGTCTCCGCCATGGCGATCAGCTGCTCACGTTCCTTGGCGCCTGCCACGACATCGTCTACGTTCTTAAAGCCCGCAAGTATCCCCAGTGATTTGTCCAGAGGATTGATCGGGATATAGGTGAACTGGTAGTAATGTATCTCGCCCTTATCATGGACGCGGTAACTCGATACGTACTCGTTCGTTTCCTTCATCTTTTTCCGCACGGTCTCGAGGCTCATCGCCTTCCTGAGCGCGGGTATATCCTCGGAATACACACGGTCGTTGATATACTGGCTGCAGAGCACGTCATACGGATACTGCTTATCGCCGGGGCCTTCCATACCCTTTGTTACATAGCCGTCCAGCTTCAGGATCACTACATTGCCGGTCTGCAGGTCGACCTTGAAAATATTGTAGTAGTCGCGGCTCAGCGCATTCACGATGCTGAACTGCTCGTACAGATACTTTTTGTCCGCCATGTGCTTCCTGACGATCTTATCGACATCCTTGAACGCGAGAATGAACTTCTCTGCGGTTTCGGGATCTCCGGCCAGGGCAAACGCCATCTGGTGATAGGAAATGCGGCTCTCCTCGTCAATACGCAGGTACTCGATGGAATAGAGCTCTCCGTCGCGGATCTTCTCTTCTACGGTCTCGATCCTGCTGCTGCGCTCCACATCCTCCGCATGATCGGCAACATAATTGGTCACGTATGCCTTGATAAATGACGAATAATCCTTATGTCTGGACGCCAGCGCCAGCAGACCGCTGACGGTATGCTCTCCCGTGGAACGGTAAAGCTCGAGTTCAAGTGTCTTGCGGTTTACCAGCCAAATCGTATGGTATTCCTTTGCCAGGCCGGTGATGATACCCATACTGTTGACCAGTTTCTGGTTATAGTCCTCTACCAGACCCTTGAGCTCCGCGGGATAGTCATTCGGATTAAGAAATGTCTCTTTTACGGCTCCTGCCATGCCACACCTCGTTCAGTATTATTCGGTTTTTCCAAAGAAGTTGGAAAGCTTGCCCAAAAGTGTCTTTTTATCTATGGTCTTGAGCAGATAATCGACGGGCTGAAGGTCGATGACCGACAGCACGCTCTTTTTGTCTCCGTGCCCGGTAAGGAACATAACGGGTATCTGTCCGGTCTCCGAATCAGTCTTCAGCATTTCGAGCACCTGGGGCCCGTTCGCCACCGGCATCTCATAGTCGAGCAGCACTATATCCGCCTTGTTGCGGGCCAGATAGCTGATGGCCTGCACTCCGTTCGACGCCATCCCGACCACATAATCATTCTTCAGCCATTCGTACACGGTACGCATATATGTAATATCATCGTCAACGATCAGTACCGTACGTTTCCTGTTCTCTCCGGTATTCTCCTCGATGTACTTAACCGCGCGGCGCAGCAGCTCGTCCATGTCGAGCGGACGCTTGAGCAGATCGAGCACCGCAGTCTCGGGAATGATCTTCAGAACCGCCTCATATTCATCCTGATCGCCGATCATCATGATCTTGCGGTCACGGTCGTTGGCCTTGTCCTTGAGGAATACCATAGCCTCGCGGAGCCTGTCGATATTCTCGTTAAGGAACAGTATGAAGAGCTCCGTATCCTCCCTGATCTCCTTCATCTCGCGGATCTCGGTATGGAAAAACTGGGCTCTCAGCCCGATATCGCATAGTTTCTTGCAAAGGCTCTTCGCCAGAAATGAATCATTCTGGCATATGACTGCCACATCCCCAAAGACCGTCGCCTTTAACTTATCAATTGCCATTTCTAACTTTCCTCCGTGCCACGCCCGGGCATTATCTCTGCTTCAGCAGAGCTTTGATCTCATCCCAGTCCAGCTTCAGGAGACTGTATCCTATCCTTTCTATGAGATCACTGTCACTGTCATTTATCCTATATCCGTTCAGATCGTCGAGCAGGCCCTCCATCATGCCGTAATCCATGCTGCCCGCTATCTCCGCAAGCGTCTGGAACGCTTCGTCCAGCTCCGCGCCCTCGAGCACATGTTTGTTCGCTTCATGCTCATCAAGCTTTTTCAGCTTTTCTTCCAGCGCCTCGTACATCTGAAGCAATGCCTGATTATGCGCTTCTATAAATCCTATATCTTCTGCCTTGCCTGCTGCCTCGAGCTCCTTTGCCGCATCGGAAAGGGCCGCAGCCCCTACGATCCTCGCCGCACTCTTTAAGCCGTGGACCTTGATCGTGTAATTCGGCAGATCCCTGTTCGCGAAACTTCGCGAGATATCTTCGATATTGCCTCTCGCTGACTTATGAAATACCGTAAGTATGGAAATAAAGCTCTCAAAGCTGCCGCAATTCTCTATAGCAGCATCCTGATCTATCTCAGGTATCTCTTTCAGCCAGTCGTATTCGGAACCAAATCCCATAGTATCTCCTGTCTGATAAAACCGCGTCCGGGGCAGCTGACTGTCCTTACGGGTGCAGTATCCGATAGTATCTTGGTATATATTATACCCAAAGATATCGATTTGTCATCACCCAAATTATGATTTTTCGCATTTTTGTGAAATAACGTTCTGCGTAGCGCCTATATTTTGCATTTACGAATTCATTTTGTAATTTATTCACGTATCAGCGAGCAAAAAGGGAACATATTCTACCCAATATGATAAAAAAAGCGCCGCGGATCTGCCGCGGCGCAGTAACTCAATACTTTTAAGCGAGCTCTAACGCTACTTCCATCATATTTCTGAAGCTGGTCTGTCTGTCCTCTGCGGAAAGAGCCGACTCCTTGAAGAGATGGTCCGAGATGCTGACCATGCACAGCGCATGCTTCTTGGCCTTTGCGGCGTTCATATAGAGAGCAGCCGCTTCCATCTCGATGCAGATGCAGCCCATCTCCGCCCAGCGCTCGTTGACGCGGTCCAGACCGTTATAGAAAACATCCGAAGAAACGACATTGCCTACCTCATACTTTACACCAAGCTTTTCCGCTGCCTCAACGGCCCTGCGGAGAAGTCCGAAATCTGCGATCGGAGCATAATGTCCGGGCAGATCGAAAGAATTCACATAGTTGGAATCCGTGCAAGCGCCTTCGGCGATAACAAGGTCGCCCAGGTTCAGATCGGTGCGGTAAGAACCCGCGGAACCGATACGGATGATATTCTCAACATCATAGAAATTGAAAAGTTCGTAAGAATAAATACCTATCGAAGGCATGCCCATTCCGTGGCCCATAACGGAAACCTGCTTGCCCTTATATGTACCGGTATAACCGAGCATATTGCGGACGGTATTGAAGCATACGGGGTTCTCCAGATAGTTTTCCGAAATGAATTTAGCGCGCAGCGGATCGCCCGACATCAGAACGGTTTTTGCGATATCGCCTTTATTGGCGGCATTATGGGGTGTACTCATGATATAAAAACCTCCTCCGTGTAATTATGTCTCCCGCATGTCGACTTCATGCAGCGGGAAACTGTATTGTATATTTTACCATTTTCAAAGGAATTAAGCAAGTGAACGGTTCTTTTTCTCCATGACCAGTCCCCGCGCGATAGCGACTATGGGAGTCAGGATATTGTTGAGCCCGTAAGCAACGGCGAACACATTCATGCTGGAGAGGAAATCCGGAGGAAGTATGCCGAATGCCGCAACGTTCGGTGCCTCGTTCCATATCTGTACCGTCACGAGATGCAGCGCAAACAGCACCACGTTAACGATCAGGAATATCGCT
>JAGCSS010000078.1 GCA_017964055.1 Lachnospiraceae bacterium | reverse complement strand
TGTCCCTGTACGCGTTGAACTCAACAAAATAATCCCTCAGCTCGTCCTTGGCGATGTCGGTAACATACAAGGACGTAAACCCCGGCGTATCGCACAGATAAGTGCCCTCGGCAATGCGTATGAGCTCGGTATGCCTGGTGGTCTGCTTTCCGCGGTCTATTTTCTTTGATAGCTCGCCTGTGACCATATTGGCTCCGGGCGCGAGCAGATTCATCAGAGAGGACTTGCCGACTCCGGACGGTCCCGCGAGCACGGTCGTCTTGCCCTGCAGCACATGCCTGATCGCGTCGATTCCGACCTCGTCGCGCACGCTGATGAACAGCAGTTCATGTCCGCACAGCTCAGATGCTGCCTTTAAGCGTTCGATGTCCGCGTCTCCCACGATATCGGTCTTGTTGAAGCAGACAACCGTATGTATCCCCTGCTTCTGCATCATCACGAGGAATCTGTCGAGCAGGTTGAAATTGGGATCGGGCTTCGCCGCGGCAAAAACCACAAGCGCCTGGTCCACATTGGCCGCTGCAGGCCTGATCAGGGAATTGCTGCGTTCAAGGATGTCGATGACATTACCCTCTTTTTTCTCCTCCGACGTGATCTCGATCACGACATTATCGCCCACGAGCGGCGTGATCTTCTCATTGCGGAAAACGCCTTTGGCTCTGCACGTGTACAGGCCGTCGGCGCCGGTATCGACATAATAGAATCCCGAAATCCCTTTGATAATCTTTCCCTGCATCAAACCCTCTTAAAATCAAGCGCACATAGTAACAATAAAGGGCTACCTGCCGTAATCATAGTAGAATAGCCCTTTACATATCAATTACAGTACTCAGCCGACAGGGCCGCCGCCCTCGCCGGAATCACCCGAATCTCCGGAGTCTCCCGAATCACCCGAATCGCCGGAATCATCGCCGGTCGACTTGGGTCCCTTACTGATCGAGAACTTAACCGTGGTACCTTCCTCAACAAGTGTATTCGCGGGAATATCCTGCGAGCATACGATACCGGAATCGTACTCGTCCGAGTAAACCTTGGTCGCCTTGCCGGGAGTGAGGCCGGCATTGGTAAGTATGTCGTTGGCCTGAGACTTGGTATAACCGACGATGTTGGGAACCGCGATCGTCTTGGTTTCAGAGCCCTGACTGATATATACGATAACTTCCGTCTCCTTGGGTACCATGCTGAGTGCTTCGGGCTCGGTCCTGATAACCTTGCCTTCCTCGATGGTATCGGAGTACTCGTACAGAGGAACTACGCTGAAATCATAGGCTTCGAGCAGCGCCTTTGCCGAGTTGTATTCCCTGTTGGTAACATCTGTGAGCTGTACCAGCTCCTTGCCGGCACTGATGGTGAGCCTTACGGTACCGGTCTTCTTGTCAACCTGGATATCCACCGGAGGATACTGAGCGCATACCGTACCCTGCGGATACTCATCGCTGAAATCTTCCTCTGTCCAGGTAATATTCAGATCCTCACTATACTTCTTGAGCAGTGATGTCGCATCCTCAACCGTAAGTCCGCAAACCTGAGGCATCTTGAACGTCAGCTCGTCGGGATTGACGGGTACGGGTGTGGGTGAAGGAGTAGGTGTCGAAGTAGGTGTTATCTTCGATGCCGAATTGGTAGGCGCCTGCGTGGTCGTAACAGTCGTATCGTCGGGATTCTTGGAATTCTTGCCGTCGAAGAAGAACTGCCAGAGCAGGTAAAAGATAACACAGATCAGCGCAACCGCGAAGATAACGCTGACAACGGTCAGAACCTTCTCGAGCGTGGAATCCATGGAGTCGAGCTCCTCGGCCTCCTTTTTCACGTGACGGCTCTGCCTCTGGTCGGGCGACGTAACGCTGCCCGTACTGTTATCAAAATGAACCACGGGAGACTTGGCCGCGGACTTGACCGCAACAAGCTCCTCTTCCGTCCTGATCCTCGTAGGTGAATTGGAAACAACCGCGTTGCTCGCGATATTAACATAGTCACCATCGGGATTGATGATCGATCTCTTCAGGTCGCGGATAAGCTCCGAAGCGTTCTGATATCGGCGCTCGGGCTTTTTCTGCATACATTTCTGAACGATCCTGTCAACACTGGTAGGAACGTCGGGATTCAGCTGCTGTACAGGCGTAGCCTCGCTCTGGATATGGAGCAGAGCTACCGAAACCGAATTATCTCCCGCAAAGGGCACCTGTCCGGTCAGCATCTCGTACAGAGTGATACCGAGCGAATAGATATCGCTTCGCTCATCGGAATATCCGCCTCTGGCCTGCTCGGGCGAGAGGTAATGCACCGAACCGAGAGCATTCTGGGAAATGGTATTCGAGGTAGCGGCCTTCGCGATACCGAAGTCGGCGACCTTAACCTTTCCTTCCCTGGAAATGATAATGTTCTGCGGCTTAATGTCCCTGTGGACGATATGATGGGCATGAGCGGCTTCCATGGCCTGCGCGATCTGGATCGCGATGCCTACGGTCTCCTTGACGTCGAGCTTGCCCTTTCTCTCGATGAATTTCTTAAGGGTAATGCCCTCAACGAGCTCCATTACGATGTAATGCAGTCCGTCGTCGTCTCCTACGTCATAGACACTGACGATGTTGGGATGTGAAAGTCCCGCTACCGACTGGGCCTCTGCCCTGAATTTCTGTACAAAGTTCTGGTCCGAGGAAAACTCGGACTTAAGGATTTTGATGGCTACGTAACGGTTGAGTCTGTGACATTTTGCCTTATATACGTCTGCCATTCCGCCGGATCCGACTTTGTCAATGATCTCATATCTGTCACTGATAAACATTCCGGTTTTTATCATCTGTATTGCCTCCAAAAAACAAAGAAAATATCGCCGCCCGCGGGCTTACTGCGTATCAGCGGTCTGCTCCGCCACGGGTCCGGTCACGGTGTCGGGGCTGTACTCAGCCAGAACTACCGAAATATTGTCCTTACCTCCGTTGTCGTTGGCTCTCTGGATCAGGCAGATGCCCATATCCTGGAGCGAATTTCTGTGCGCGTCGATAATTTCAAAGATATCCGCGTCACTCAGCATATTGCTGAGGCCGTCGGAACATAATAAAACAATGTCGCCGGGTTGCAGCTGCACCTCAAAGAAATCCGGTATGGCCACGCCGGCAGCACTGATCGCTCTCGTAACTACATTCTTTTTCGGATGAAAACGGGCTTCCTCTTTTTTGATATCGCCCTTGCGGACCATCTCGGCCACAAGCGAATGATCCTCGGTTATCTGGATCAGCTCTTTCCTGGCCAGATACAGCCTGCTGTCGCCTATGTTGGCAGCTATCATAACGCCGTCAGCGTTGATCGTACAGCCGACGAAGGTGGTGCCCATGCCTTCAAAGTCAACCGACTCCGCAGCCTTGAACATCAGCTGCTCGTTTGTCTGCCTCAGAGACTCCTCTATCAGATTAATGATACTGTATTGCTCGGGTCCGGCCGCCCTGATCAGCTCGGTGAACTTCTCCACACAAAATCTGGAGGCAAAATCACCGGCCTTGTGGCCTCCCATACCGTCGGCTACTATGTAAAGGTTGGCAAGCGGACCGACGGGCGTGTCATCGGCGAAGACGAAATCCTGATTCATCTGCCGAACGATACCGATATCGGTCTGCGCGTATGATCGCATGCCAACTCACCTCCACTTCGTTCCGGCAATCGCAGTCTGTGTTTGCCTCTTTTTCTCAAGTATTTGTGGTGTAACTTCTTCGTAACTGACCGCATGCAGCGTCAATATCTTTACCCATTCCTTTTCTAATAGTAGCATTTATTCCGTTTTTTTCAAGTATATTTTTGAACCCGCGCACTCCCTCGGCATTCGTTTTCGTGTAGCTGCGCTCCTTGACGGGGTTTACGGGGATCAGATTCACATGCGCGTTTTTGCCTCTTAAGAGCTTCGAGAGAATCTCGGCGCATTCGGCGGAATCGTTGACTCCGTTGATCAGACTGTACTCAAAAGTGATGCGTCTTCCGGTCTTTTCGAAATAATAGTCGCAGGCATCCATGATCTCACGGATCGTATATTTATTGGCGATGGGCATGAAGCTGCGCCTGAGCTCGTCCGTAGGCGAATGGAGCGATACGGCGAGCGTCAGGGTATACTGCCTGTCGGCCAGTTCCCTGATCTTCGGCACGATGCCGCAGGTGGAAACAGTGATGTTGCGTCCGCTGATGTTCAGGCCCTTCTCATCGGATATACGCTCATAATAACGGCAGAAATTATCGAAATTGTCGAAGGGCTCGCCTGTGCCCATGACTACCACGTTGCTGACCCTCTGTCCGTCGTGGCGCTGTATGTGATAAACCTGCTCGAGCATCTCTCCCGCCGTCAGGTCCCTGATCCTGCCGCCTATCGTGGAAGCGCAGAAATTGCAGCCCATGCGGCAGCCTACCTGGCTGGAGATGCAGACCGAATTGCCGTGCTCGTAACGCATCAGCACCGACTCGATCACATTGCCGTCAGCCAGCTTAAAGAGAAACTTTTCCGTATCGCCCGCCTCTGACTTCAGCACCGTCGCGATCTCCAGCTTCGGCAGATAATAGTCCTCCGAAAGCTTCTGTCTCAAAGCCGCCGAAATATTCGTCATTTCATCCCATTCGGTCGCGAGTTTTTTATGCAGCCACTCGTAGATCTGTGCCGCGCGGAACTTCTTCTCGCCTATGCTCTCGCAGTACGCCTGCAGCTCTTCGGGACTGAGGCTCTTGATATCTTCCATGCAATGCCTTTCGATGACCCGGGGATCCCCCGCAGTCAATGATATATGTAATCGTAAATATGATATCCGGTGATATTAAACACGGTCTCACCCTTACCGACGAGCTTTACGTATGCGACGCCGGTGAGCGGGATCTGCTCGGTCCGCACGGTATCGATGAGTTTCCCGTCAGCATCGTAGAGCTCAACCGTAGTGCCCGCCGATACGTTCAGCACCAGGTCGGATGTATCCTCGCCCTTGTACTCTCTCAGATAAAACTCGGCCGGAGCGATATAGACGGTCAGGTCGCTGTATTCGGTCAGTTCGCCGCCCGGGATCTGCGTTTTGTTCTCGGCCCAATAGTAGAACGGATAGACCGTATACTCGGTCACCGCGGAAAACGCGTTGCATTTATCGTAATAATCGTCCGAATCGAATCTGCCGTACTCATTCGTACGCATCCAGGAATAGAATCCGTCGAGGACAGTGTCACCGTATGTGGTCTTCAGTGCCCTGATCGCCAGATTCGCCACGGTCTTATCCGAAAGCCCTTCTATGGGATCGTACTCCGGAAGGCTTATTTTCGCGGTATACAGGCCGTCGTATGTCTCAAACCAGGAAGTATAGTCTCCGAAGCTCTCATCGAGATACCCCATCAGCCTGAAGCCCAGCCCGTAAGCCCCGTTTCCGCAGAAATCATAAGCCTCGTCCGCATGCTTCATCCAGTACTCGACCGATCTGTCGTACATGACCTCATAGTCTTCGAGCATCATATTGTATTTGACCAGGTCGGGAGAACACAGTATCGCGCCCAGATTGGGATCGTGCTCCGCCAGATACTCGGCCAGAAGCATCTCGGTATAGGTCGCAAAGCCTTCATCCATTACAGTCCCCGCAAAACCGCCGGTAAACTCCCGGTTAAATGCGTGCCCGAGCTCATGCGCGAAAGCATAGCCGCTCTCCACGAACAGGTCCGAAGGCGCTATCCATATCTCATCGTCACTGCCGCCCGTAGGCCCGGAATTCTCCGCTGCGGTATCCTGCGCCTCATATCTCGAGACATGAACCGTGATCTTATAATCATGATATTTGCCGTCCACAACCCGCAGGCCGGTCACCGCTTCCATTGCGCGGAATATACCGTCGGCCTTGGCTGCGAGCTGCGGGACCACATAGATACCGGGGTCAATATCAAATATCAGGTATTCGGTCTCTATCGTTGTTTTTGCCTTAGTGATATATCCTACATCCGTCGCGGCGTTCGGCGCGTACGAAGCCGCGCCTACGGTGAGTGCCGCCGTTTTGCTGTATTTGCCCCATACGGTCTTGCTGCCGTCTTTTAAATACGCGCGAACCTTGAAAACGTACTCTCCGGCCGCAAGCTTTTTCGCTGTATATGTCCTTTTTTCCATCCCGTCCTGTTTCAGGGTCGTAAGTTTAACAAACTTGTCCGAGCCGGGCTTTTTAACCATGATCTTATAGCCGGCGGCATTTTTCGTTTTTGCTATCGAGAGCGTGACGCTCTTTCCGTCGGCGCCTGCCGAAACTGTAAGCTTTGCCCTGGAGGGCTTTGCCGCGGTGTCGGCCTTTGCGGGTAAGGCATCGCCGAACAGCCCTGCGGCAAATACTGTCGCCAGCAGTATGGTTATTAACTTTTTAAAAATGCTGTTTTTCATGCCTCTCTCCGATGTTGATCGATCCCTGTCTTTATCTCGCGGATTTCTTCGAAATTCGCTCTATCTTTTATATTTTATCATATCCGTAAAAGTGATACAATAAATACATATTTAAACACTGTATTGGGGGTAAACGTTACTATGAGAACACTGCTGAAAAACGGAAAGATCTACGACGGTACGGGGAATGAGGCTTTTACCGGAGATATCCTGGTCGAGGACGATAAGATCGTAAAGGTCGCTCCGTCCGTTGCTGAGGATGCCGACCGTATCATCGATCTGGCAGGGAAATCCGTGTCTTCCGGATTTATCGACGGACATTCGCACAATGACTGGTTTGCGATCAAAAACGACGCCCTGCCGTACTTCGATCCGTTCATCCGTCAGGGCATGACGACATTTATCGCGGGAAACTGCGGAATCTCGGAGATCGGTTTTAACGCAGACACCGGATACAAAGATAAAATAGGCGGAGGTCTGTTCGGCTTC
>JAGCSS010000077.1 GCA_017964055.1 Lachnospiraceae bacterium | reverse complement strand
TCTCGCCCGACGGCAATCTGGTCGAGACCGTGGAGATCGCAGATCATCCCTTCTTCCTCGGCGTACAGTACCATCCCGAATTTAAATCAAGACCGAACAGGCCGCACCCTGTATTTAAGGGCTTTGTGGAAGCTTCGTTAAAAAAAGGCAGTGAGGAATAAAACAGGATGAAAAGAGAAGAAATCAACATACGCGATCCCTTCGTGCTTGTGCACGAAGAGAAATACTATCTCTACGGTACGAGAGGCTATGAGTGCTGGGGCAAATGCACAGGCCTCGATGTTTATGTGGGCACGGACCTCGAAGAATTCGACGGTCCTTTCGTATGCTTTACACCGCCTGAGGACTTCTGGGCGGACAGGGATTTCTGGGCTCCCGAGGTTCACGAATATGACGGGAGCTTTTACATGTTCGTTTCGTTCAAAAAAGACGGCGTATGCAGAGGAACCCAGATCTTAAGGGCTGACAGTCCTATGGGGCCGTTCGTTCTCCATTCCGACGGACCTGTCACTCCGCGTGACTGGGAGTGCCTGGACGGAACGCTTTATATTGAGACGGCAGACGATAACAAGCCTTATATTATCTTCTGCCATGAGTGGGTACAGGTAAAGGACGGAGAGGTATGCGCGCTCGAGCTCTCACGCGACCTCAAAAAGCCCGTGGGCGAGCCTAAGCTGCTCTTTCACGCTTCGGAGGCGCCCTGGATCAGGTCGATACGCGACGGAGCATATGTGACCGACGGAACGTTCGTGTACAGGAATGAAGAGGGCAGGATCACGATGCTTTGGTCGAGCTTCGGCGATGAGGGCTATACACTGGCATTGGCGCACAGCGACAGTAATACGGTGGACGGACCCTGGAGACAGGATCCGGAGCTGCTGTTCTCAAAGGACGGCGGACACGGGATGCTCTTCAGGTCAATTGAAGGCAAACTGATGGTGGCATTGCACTCACCCAACGTCAATTTAGAAGAAAAACCGGTCTTTTTCGAAGTAAAATGCAGTATTTGATGATTCAGATCCCGGATTTACAGGGGCGGCTCAGGCCGCCCTTTTACTTTATAAGTAAATATAAATTAAAAACCGTAAATTTCGATGACATTTTTGCTTGTTTTTCGATAAATATTGACTTCAAAAGCTTGTGACAGCTATACTCAGATTACCGTCAGGGAACGACCTGACAAACACAAGAGAAGGGAGCTCAACTTATGAAAAAAATGCAGTTTTTGGCACTTCTGCTCTCTGTGATCATGGTACTGGGTACAGTCGGATGTACCAAGACCGATGACACAGGGGACGGCGGAAACAATGTAACATCCGGAGCTGACAAGGACACAGCTTCGAAGGGGGACGGCACATCGAACACAGCCGGAAGCACTTCATCGTATGAGAAGATCACGCTCAGAATGGCATGGTGGGGTTCACAGACCAGACATGACAGGACCGTAGCGGTCATCGAGCTTTACGAATCGCTTCATCCCAATATCGACATCGAATACGAGCCGATGGATTTCGACGGATATTTCAACAAGCTCGCAACACTCGTTGCTTCTAACGAGGTTTGGGATATCTTCCAGCTCGGAAGCAATTTTCCCACATATCAGAGCAAAATTTATACACTTAACGGCTTTATCGCGGACGGAACCATCGATGTTTCGGGCACTACCGACGCTTTCTTAAGGATCGCGGCAGATGAGCAGGGCAATCAGGTGGGCCTCTGCAGCGGCGTAAATACTTACGGAATCGCGTACGACCCTGCTCTGTTTGCCGCAGCCGGTGTTGCTGAGCCTACACAGAACTGGACCTGGGACGATTACAAGCAGGCATGCCTTAAGATCCATGAAAAGCTTGGAATCTACGGTTCTTCGAAGTTTGATGACTGGCAGGCAGGCGCTTCCATGGGCATCAACCAGGAAGGTTTCGGGATCGGCTTCTTCAACAAGACCAACGACAATCTCGGCTTCAACGATTACAAGATGCTTTCAAACTACCTTCAGATGAGAGCGGACCTTGTTGACGCGGGCGCTTATCCCGATCCCGGCGCATGCCAGGAGATCAGCGACATCGAGAACGACTTTGTGGTTTCGGGAGAAGCCGCAATGACATGGGTTGCTTCAAATCAGTTCGTATCACTCTGCACGGCAGCCGGAAGAGAGCTCAAGCTCATCAATCCTCCCCGCAAGAGCGCAAACGGCCCTGCAGGCGTTTCGATCCAGTCCTCTCAGATGCTCTGCGTTTCATCGGATTCGAAGTATCCCGCTGAGGCAGCCAAGTTCATCGAGTTCTTCCAGAGCAATATCGATGCGAACCGGATACTGCTCGCCGAGCGTGGAATCCCTACATTTACCGCGGTGCGCGAGGCTCTCGCAGGCAACCTGACCGACGTTGAGAAGGCAGTTTACGAGTATGTTGACGTGGTAGGCGCATTCGATACAGGCGGAGAGACCGTAAATCCTTCCAGCCCCGCCTGCACAGATACTATCAAGGAGCAGTACAACTACTACCTGAACAAGGTCATCTACAAGGAAATGACGGCCGATGAGGCTGCAAAGGCAATCTACGATTTTGCCGCATCACAGTTCTGAGATAGCTTTTTCACTTTTTCATAAAAGCCCCGGAGACGTTCCCCCGTAAGGACGTTTCCGGGGCAATTCCCCCAAGGAGTAACGGATAGCCATGAGCAAAACGAAAAATGCCCCGGACAGGAGCGGCAGAACCCCCTGGAATAAGTTCATTTATAATACGAACACGGTGGGTTATGTCTTCGCGTCTCCTTTTATCATAGGATTCCTCGTATTTACGATCATTCCGATGTGCAGCTCGCTGTATTATTCATGCACTGACTACAATCTGATCGAAAAGGAGAACTGGATAGGTCTTTCAAACTATATTTACCTGTTCCAGGATCCGAGATTCCTGAATTCCATAAAGGTGACGCTGCAGTATGTATTTCTTTCGGTTCCG
>JAGCSS010000076.1 GCA_017964055.1 Lachnospiraceae bacterium | reverse complement strand
CGCTATCGTATACTGTATCGTAAATTCGGGCGCTCCGCCGCATGACGCGAGCAGGGTGAGTACGCGCCCCAGACGCTCGTTATCCGAAGGGAACTCGAGCTTCATCCGATGCGTATATCTGTAGCCGGCCAGGCGCTGCTTCCAGCTGTGGTCTTTGGCTTCATAACCTTCGTACTCCGTATTTACGTCGAAATGCAGTGTCTTCAGGTCCTTTTTGTCAAAACCGAGCTTCGCGAGGCCGTCCGTGATCTCCGCTTTTGCGTCAGCGGACTCCCTGACCGCATCCTCGTACTTTTTCTTTGTCGCGGTCTGAGTGATCAGGATGCGGATAGTATCGGGCTTTACCGATATCTTTCCTTTCCCGGTAACCTTGAGCAACCTGTCCATCTGTAGTCTCCTTCTCTGTCCCGAAGCTCAGCCTGACGGCCGTTTTCGGATATCTGCTTACATCTCCTGCAGCCTGTGGTATTTTCCCTCTTTGATGTGCCTGCTGTCGTTGGAAAGCTCCAGGCACGGAAGCGGGCAAAGTCCCTTTTTCCGTCCCATCCTGAGTATCGTGATACTCGTGAATTCCATATGCATCATGGCGCACATATAGGGAAAAGGCAGGTTCATCATATGTCCGATCGCAACCGATGAAGAACCGCCGTGACTGAACATGGCGATCGTTTTATGCTCATCTTCCGCGAGCGTATGCTCATAGTAGGCTCCGCGTCTCACATATCCTAGTCCTGCGAGCCATTCATCGATGCCGCGCTCCACGCCGTCGGCCACCTGCACAACGCGGTTGTTCACGAAATAGGGGCTCGTCCGCCAGTCCCGCATATTCAGGTCTACGCCGTCGGCGGCCATTTTATCGACCGTATCCCACGGATGTCCGTCCGCAAAAAGCGGACTGCCGTCTATGCTCCCCCAGGTGATCTCTCTCATGCAGTCGACCGTCTTTACAGGCAGTCCGAGCACCTCAGACGCGATCTTTGCCGTCTGCTGTGCCCTGCCTAAAGGCGAAGCCCATATCTCGCTGATGCCCTCCTCCTTCAGTCTCTCGGCCGCCATCTCGGCCTGTTTGACACCTGTTTCGGTCAGACAGTCATGCTCGTAATCCGGCTCCCCGTGCCGTACAAAAACTATCCTCATTTGATTCTCCCTTAATTTACGCTTCTGTTGCCCGCGAGCACCTCGCGATAATCCTCCAGATTCTTCTTGAGAAGATTCGGAATATCGAGGCTGTAAGGGCATTTGGACAGACATGCCCCGCATTCGATGCAGTCGTTGATCTTTTCCATCTCCTGCTGCCACCGGTCGCTCAGCCACCCCTTGCTCGGAGCGCGTCTCAGCATCAGCGACATGCGGTTGCACTGATTGATCTGAATGCCCACGGTACACGGCATGCAGTAACCGCAGCCCCTGCAGAACTCGCCCTTTAACTCCTGCTGCTCGGACTCGATAAAGTTCCTGATCTTGTCATCCATTGCAGGTGCCTCGTCCATGAACGAAAGCCACTCCGCGAGCTCCTTTTCCTTCTGGATGCCCCAGATAGGCACGATCCCGTCGTACTGCGAGATAAATGCCATGGCCGCCACCGAATCGGTGATCAGGCCGCCTGCCAGTCCCTTCATCGCGATCATGCCGACATTGTTCTCATTGCAGAGTTTGATCAGGTCCAGCTCTTTTTCATCGGCCAGATAACTGATCGGGTACTGAAGCGTCTCGTACAGGCCGGACTCCGCGATCTCGCGCGCCACACCGAGCTTATGCGCGGTGCCGCCGATATGGCGGATCTTGCCCTGCTCTTTGGCCTGCTGCATGCATTCGTACATTCCTGTCCCGTCGCCGGGCCTCCAGCACTGTCCCATCATGTGGAACTGGTAAATGTCTATATAGTCGGTCTTCAGTTTGTCCAGTGAGGTCTCGAGGTCCTTCCAAAAATCGTCGGGATTCTTTGCCTGTGTCTTTGTTGCAATGAATATCCTGCTGCGGTCTACATATCCGTCTCCGAAAGCGGCTCCGACCTTTTCCTCGCTGTCGCTGTAAGCCCTGGCGGTATCAAAGAATCTCATGCCGCCCGCATAGGCCTGCCTTAAGATATGCACGGCGTCGTCCATCGGTACTCTCTGCAGCGGGAGTACTCCGAAACCGTTCTGCGGCACAGTGATGCCGGTCCTTCCGAGTGTGATCTTTTTAATGGCCATATTGTCTCCCTCCGGGTCAGACTCTCAGCGAATTAACCTTCTCGTGCTCCATTCTCCATTTGATGCAGCGGTTGAGATATTTCTCGTAGTCGGGATTCTTGCACATGCCCTTGCCCTCCACGTCGGATATCTTTGCTACGTCCATACCGTTGCAGGCAGTGGTCTTCATGACGATATTGAGCGCAGGAACATCGGTGTCGTTCGCGATGAACGTGCCGATACCGAACGCGGTCTTTGCCCTGCCCTTGAAATACCTGTAAATGTCGGTTGCCTTTTTGAAATTAAGGCTGTCGCTGAACAGCAGTGTCTTGGTCATGGGATCGATGCCGAGCTCCTTGTAGTGCGCGAGCATCTTTTCGCCCCATTCGTACGGATCGCCGCTGTCATGGCGGACGCCGTTGAAGTTGTTGACCATGGCCCGGTTGAAATCCTTGAGGAAAAGATCGGTAGTGATGG
>JAGCSS010000075.1 GCA_017964055.1 Lachnospiraceae bacterium | reverse complement strand
ATGGGCGTAGGCTATGAGAAGATAATCCTGATGTACGGCCCTTCGACCTACGAAACGGGTGATGTTATCGCCAGTTATGTATACAGGGTCGGCATCCTGGATGCCGATTACAGCTATTCGACCGCTGTAAACCTCTTTAATTCGATCGTCAATATGGTAGTCCTGTTTACGGCCAATTTTATCAGCCGTAAGGTTAATGAAACGAGTATATGGTAAGGCGGTGTGAAACATGAATAAACGATCAACGGGTGAAAAAATATTTGCGGTATTCAATACGATATTCCTTTTGCTGCTGTGCATCATATTCTTCCTGCCTGTATGGCATGTCGCGATGGGATCGATCAGCGATCCGCTGAAGGTTGCTGCATCGAGCGGTCTGTATATCAAGCCTCTCGGGAAGGTGACGCTGGGCGGCTACAGGCTGATCATGCAGAATTCCACGATACTCAGGGCCTATGGCAATACACTCATTTATGTAGCGGTGTCGACTGCGTTCGGACTGGTATTGAATATACTTGCAGCCTATGTAATGAGTACACGGTGACTGCTCTTCGGGAAGCCTTTTGCGTTATTTATCCTGTTTACGATGATATTCAACGGCGGTCTGGTTCCCACGTTCATGGTGGTAAATAAGCTGGGAATGATCGATACCAGATGGGCGCTCATCATACCGGGGGCGCTGTCGGCCTACAATATCATAATCATGAGGACCTCGTTTGCCGAGATACCCACGGAAATGCTTGAAGCGGCGCGTATCGACGGGGCGAGCGAGTTCAGGATCCTCACCGGGATCATTCTCCCGGTCAGCAAATCGATCATAGCGGTAATAGTGCTGTTTTACGCTGTACAGCATTGGAATTCATGGTTCAGCGCGGCACTTTACCTTCAGAAATCCAGAAATCTCTATCCTTTGCAGCTGACACTGCGCGAGATAGTGCTTCAGTCAACTGAGAACTCCATCGTTGCGGAAGCGGACGGGCAGGATGTCATGATCTTCCGGCCTTTGATCAAGTATGCGACGATCATGATCTCGGTCATCCCGATGATGGTACTGTATCCGTTCGTTCAGAAGTATTTCGTTACCGGCGTAATGATCGGCTCGGTAAAGGGTTGAAAACATATATTGTAAGGAGAGCATTATGGAATACAGAGAATTAAAGCCCTTCCCCAAGGATTTCCTCTGGGGAGGAAGTTCATCCGCATATCAGTGTGAAGGCGCATGGGACGAGGACGGAAAGAGCCCTTCCGTGCAGGACTGCAAGCCGATCGGCCGGGGCAACAGTGACTGGAAGGTCTGCTCGGATCACTATCACCGTTTCAAAGAGGATATCGCGCTCATGGCGGAAATGGGATTTAAAGAGTTCCGTTTCTCGATCGCCTGGACGCGCATCATCCCGAGCGGCGACGGCGAGATCAATCCCAAGGGTGTGGCACATTATCATGAAGTCATCGATGAGTGCCTGAAGTACGGCATCGAGCCGGTTATCACACTTTATCATTTCGATCTGCCCCAGGCGCTGCAGGATAAGTACGGCGGTTGGACGAGCAGGCAGTGCATAGATGATTTCGTAAGGTTCTGCGAGGTCTGCTTCCGCGAGTACGGCAGCAAGGTCAAGTATTTCCTTACGATCAACGAACAGAACATGATGACCATGTACAACATGGGCGAGCATAAAGACGACAGGGAGCGTTATCAGGCCAACCATCACATGATAGTCGCGATGGCAAAGGCGACTGTCCGCTGCCATGAGCTCTGCAGCGCCAAGATAGCGCCCGCTCCGAACATTTCCTGCGTATATCCCGCCACTTCTGCGCCTCTTGATAATCTTGCGGCGGCGGACTATGACCAGTTCAGGAACAGGCTTTATCTCGATACTATCGTATTCGGCGAGTATCCCGAGGCTCTTGCCGAGTATTTCCGCCAGAGGGGCTGCATGCCCGATATAACCGATGAGGACCGCGAGGTAATGAAGGCCGCGCATCCGGATTACATCGCGTTCAACTACTACGGGGCAGCTACCGTAAAGTTCGTTTCAATTGAGGAAGGCGAAAAGGCAAAGGCTGCCGGCCGGAAGGAAGGCGCAAACCGCGAGGAGTTCATGATCGGAATGCAGACCGAGCCCGGTCTGGCCGTAAGCGTGGACAATCCGCTCCAGGACACCACGCCCTATCATATGGGTATAGACCCTGTCGGACTGCGCCTTACGCTGCGCCAGCTCTGGGAGAGATACAGACTTCCGCTGCTTATCACGGAGAACGGCTGCGGCATGGTCGATGAGCTTACCGCCGACGGCAAAGTGCATGATGATTACCGCATCGATTATCTCAGGAAACATATCATCGCTTGCCGCGAGGCCATAACCGACGGCGTGCGCCTCATGGGTTATTCGCCGTGGTCGGCGTTCGATCTGATCTCCACGCATCAGGGCATTACAAAGAGATACGGATTCATCTATGTAAACAGAGATGAGTTCGATCTTAAGGATCTAGCGAGAATAAAGAAGGATTCGTTCTTCTGGTACCGCAAATGCATCGGGAGCAACGGAGAGGATCTGGACTGACGGTCCGACATACAGAAACAAAAGGAGAAAGACATGGAAAAATGGGCTAGGCTTCTCTATCAGCCTGCGCTTCCGCTCTATGAAGGGAAAAGGGTTACGGCGGGCCCCGAGCACATTGCTGTTGCGCGAAGGGCCGCCGCGGAGGGCATGGTTCTGCTTAAGAATACCGGCTCGGCACTTCCGCTCGTTACGGCCGAGAGAATTGTGCTTTTGGGGAAAGCATCGGTTGAGTATATAAAGGGAGGCGGAGGATCCGGAGATGTGCACTGCGCATATACCCGCTCTCTCTATGACGGGCTGAAACTTCGGGGGATCAGGATATATGAGCCGCTTATAAATTATTACAAAAGAGAACTGGAGCAGCAGTACGGGGCAGGTTATATACCGGGTTTGACGGCGGAGCCTGCCGTACCGGAAGAGCTTCTGACTGATGCGGCGCGTTTTTCGGATACCGCGATAGTTGTGATCAACCGTTATTCTGCGGAGGGGTGGGACCGCTGCAGCATAGAATGCAACAATGAGATCGATCCCTGGCCTGCGAAGCCCAATCTTCCCAGGCTGTCCGAAGAGCTGTTTCCACGGGGCGACTTTTATCTGTCATCCGCCGAAGAAGATATGATAAAGACGGCCGCGGAGAAGTTTGACACGGTGATCGCGGTCCTTAATACCGGCGGCGTGACGGACTGCAGGTGGATACGCGACAATGAGAGGATCTCGGCCGCACTCTATATGGGTCAAGCCGGCATGGAAGGCGGAACGGCTGCCGCAGATATACTGCT
>JAGCSS010000074.1 GCA_017964055.1 Lachnospiraceae bacterium | reverse complement strand
GCAGATGAGTACGGTCGGCATCCAGGGCGGATGCCAGGCAGGCGCGATCGTGACCGGCCAGACACTCGGCCAGGGCGACAAGAAAAAGACGATGAAACAGGGCTGGATGTTCTTCGGTCTCGGCATCGCACTCGGTCTTCTCGCGGCGGGTATTATCCTGATCATCAAGAATCCCGTCATCGGCGGCTACGACGTCAGCGCGAACACCAAGAACCTCGCGAACCAGCTTATGATCGCGATCACTATCATTCTGATCTTCCAGGCCACCAACAGCATTATGACAAAGGGCGTGCTCCGGGGCGGCGGCGATACGAAGATGCTTATGCTCATGGATAACATTTTCCTTTGGGCAATCGCTCTTCCGCTCGGAATCCTGGCGGGCTTCGTGCTGCACCTGGATCCGTTCTGGATTTATATCTGTCTCAAGTCCGACCAGATCATCAAAGCAATCTGGTGCTATTTCCGCTTAAAAAGCGAAAAATGGATCAAACGAATTTCCACCGGTACTGGTACCGGTACGAAATAAAGGCATCCGGGCAGCCTTCAGGGCCGCGCGCATGCCGAAGCCGGACCCGATCCGGCGTAATATGATCAGGAGGAAAGATTTATGGGTAAAAAAGCAACTATCACCGTGCATCCGGGGTTTGCAATCGGTGAGATCAGCAACCAGTTGTTCTCGGCATTTCTTGAGCCGATCGGAACAATGGTTAACGGCACGATGTACAATCCGAAGCATCCGACTGCCGATGAGCAGGGCTTCCGTACCGACGTCATCAACGCACTGAAGGCGACCGGCCTTCCGGCGGTAAGACTTCCCGGCGGAAACTTTGTATCCGCATGGCAGTGGAAGGATTCCATCGGCCCGAAGGAGCAGAGAAAGGAGCATCTCGATCTCGCATGGCATCAGTATTACCCGAACGATGTCGGACATGACGAGTATCTTCAGTGGGCCGAAAAGGTGGGAATTGAGCCGATGTATACGATCAACCTCGGCACGGGGGATATCAACGACGCCGTTTATAATGTCGAATACACCAACCACGCGGGCGGAACCTACTGGTCGGATCTGAGAAAGAAATACGGCCATGAAAAGCCTTACGGCGTAAAGGTCTGGTACCTCGGCAATGAAATGGACGGCCCCTGGCAGGTAGCTTCCTGGGAGAAGGATCCCACCGGATACGGCGTACTCGCGAACGAAACCTCCAAGGCCATGAAATGGGTTGACGGAAGCATTGAGACTGCGGTATGCGTTTCGAGTTCTCCCGATCTGATGCATTTCCCCGAATGGGATCTGAAGGTCCTGCAGGAATGCTATAACGCTGTCGATTACATATCCATGCACCATTATCAGTCCACCGAGATCGGAAATTATGCGCAGTATATGGCTGCGTCACGCTATTTCGAGGATTATATCCGCACCGAGATCGGACTCTGCGACTACGTTCAGCAGCTGATGCGTTCTCCCAAGGTAATGAAGCTCTCCCTTGATGAATACGGAGTATTCCCTATGGCGAAGAAGGATCTTCATTTCGGGCGTGAAGTCTACGCGCAGGCCGGCACTCACTACAGGTTTGACCCCGAGCGCGAATACATCCGCCACGATCCCGATAATATGCCTTCGCGTTCGTTCCCTCCGATGGATCCGATGCTCATGGCGCTCGGCAATGCAGGCGTAATGCTCGAAATGATGCGCCATGCCGATCGCGTAAAGATAGGCTGTATGACTTCGGGTCTCGGCGTAGCGGCGGGCTGCGATCACGATCATGTATTCACCGTTCCGGCATATTATACATATGCGGATCTCATTAAATACGGCCATGGAATTTCCCTCCGAACTGCGGTTGAATGTGAAAAGTACGATCTTGAGAGCTATGCGCTCGATGATACGCACAAATATCATGAGCAGGACGGTGTGGACTTTATCGATTCCGCAGCTGCTTACGACCCCGAAGCAGGTACGCTCAACGTATTCGTGATCAACCGCGACTGGGAAGATGTGGCAGACTTTACTCTGGACATCACGGGTCTTAACGGAATGCGTTTCGACGGTCACAGGGAAATGTTCTGCGAGGACAGAACGCCGAAGCAGGAGATCGATCCGAATCTTGTGCCTGTCGAGGCAAAAGACACGGTCTGCAAAGATATGAAGGTTACGGCTGAGCTTAAGCCTCTCTCATGGAATGTTTTCCGTTTTGTGAGAGCATAAATTCCATAGATCAACAGTAAAAAGCACTTACCGGGGAAAACCGGGTAAGTGCTTTTTCTTAATGAAATCTTTATTCCGTCCGTATGTGCTTAACACCATCTTTGCGATCGTTGATATATGATCAGTTCATAAAATACAATGGGGGAAGTTGTATGAACGGAAGCATTCTGGGGAAAATGTTTTCTTCTTTCCAGATAATCATTACCGGTTTTCTGGCTGTCATACTGTTCGGCACGCTGATGCTCATGCTGCCTTTTGCGTCAAAGGACGGATCGTGGACAACGCTCATGGATGCGCTGTTTACATCAGCTTCGGCAGTATGTGTCACAGGTCTGGTCGTTCGGGATACCGCTCTGTACTGGTCGGCATTCGGGCAGGCGGTGATACTTGTTCTGATACAGATAGGCGGTCTGGGGATCATCACGGTCACCGCGTTTATCGCGATGGTATCGGGTCGCAGGATATCCCTGCTGCAGCGCAGTATGCTGCAGGAAAGCCTGTCGGCTCATCAGGTGGGCGGACTGGTAAAAATGACGAGTTTTATCTTTAAAGTCGTATTTATCACCGAAGCGGCGGGAGCAGCCGTTATGCTGCCGACTTTTTGCAAAGAGTACGGCGCGGAAGGCATATGGATGTCGGTTTTTCATTCCGTATCGGCCTTTTGCAACGCAGGCTTCGATCTGATGGGAACTCATTCCGGGGAGTTTGGTTCACTCACATATTTTGCCGGCAGAGCAGGGATAGTGATCCCTGTCATGCTGCTGATCGTGACCGGCGGTATAGGCTTTCTGACATGGCATGATATGGCGGAAAACAGGTTTGCGTTCAGGAAATACAAGATGCAGACAAAAACGATCCTGACCGTGACGGGAATCCTGATCATAGTCCCCGCGGTGTTGTTCTTTTTCAATGATTTTGCGGATGCCCCGTTCGGCAAAAGGCTGCTGCTTTCCCTGTTTCAGGCCGTTACGCCGAGAACTGCCGGTTTTAATACCACGGATATCGGAGAGATGACCGGCGCAGGGCGGGCAGTTACAGTAATTCTGATGCTCATAGGCGGTGCGCCGGGATCTACAGCGGGAGGACTCAAAGTAACCACGATCGCAGTACTCGCGGCAAATGCCGCGGCAGTGATCAGGCGGAAAAAGAGTCCGGACCTGTATGGACGCAGGATTGAGGATCAAACTGCGGAGACCGCTTCGGCGCTGCTGATGATGTATTTATTCCTGTCATTTGCCGCGGCAATGGCCATCAGTATGATCGAAACGCTGCCGTTTGAAAAATGCATATTTGAGACCGCTTCGGCGATAGGTACGGTAGGACTTTCGCTGGGTATAACCGCGGGGCTGGGGAACGTTTCCAGGCTGATACTGATAATCCTGATGTTCCTGGGCCGTGTCGGAGGTCTGACACTGATGTATGCGGCGCTCAGTGTTGAAGCAAATGTATCGAGATATCCCGTTGAAAAAATAAATGTAGGCTGACGGAGGAAAAATTATGAAATCAATTCTGCTGATAGGCGTAAACTGCTTCGGATCGATGCTCGCGAAGAATTTCCATGGCCTCGGGCATCAGGTGATGGCTGTTGACAAGGATGAAGAGCGCATCAACAATATACTGCCGTTCGTGACCGACGCGCAGATCGGAGACAGCACGAACGAGGCGTTTTTACGGTCGCTTGGGGTCAATAACTACGATGTCTGCATAGTCACCATAGGCGGAGATTTTCAGAGCTCGCTCGAGACGACATCATTGCTCAAGGAACTGGGCGGTAGAATGGTGGTCTCACGCGCGGACAGGGACGTTCAGGCGAAATTCCTGCTTCGGAACGGCGCCGACGAAGTCATAAATCCCGAGAAACAGATCGCCGAATGGGCGGCCATAAGATATGCGTCGGACCATATCCTCGATTATATCAAGCTGGATGACAAACACGCCATATTTGAGGTTCCGGTGCCCAAAGACTGGGAGGGCAAGAGCATAGGCAAGATCGATATCCGTAAAAAATACGGCATCAATATAATGGCTGTCAAGGAAGACGGAGTAATGAACCTGTCGATAACTCCCGATACGCTGCTCACCGCAAAGAAAACGCTTTTGGTGCTCGGAGAGCAGAAAACGCTGCAGAAATGTTTCCGTCTGTAATGTCAAGTCGAATCGAACAGGAGTCAGCCTGCCCAATGTATGATATAATAAAATATGATCAGAGATAGCGAAGGGGTGTATCCGATGAGCAGAAAAAAAGAAAATATCGAAACTGCGGGTAATATGCTTCGCCCGACGATAAAGGACCTGCTGATCACGCTTTTGCTGCTGGCGGCGGCTACCGGGATCGGGCTTTTGTTCAATCAGTTCGGTTTTTCGGAATCGAACATCATAACCGTATTTATCCTCGGCGTACTGATCATATCGGTGGTAACGCTGAGTCCTTTGTACGGGGCTTTGGGGTCGCTCGCGAGCGTGCTTTTGTTCAACTGGTTCTTTATCGATCCGAGGTACAGTTTTCACACTTATGAGGCCGAATATCCGGTAACTTTCGCGATCATGCTCATTTCGTCGCTTATCACAGGAACGCTCGCGAACAGGATCAAGAGCAACGCGATGCAGTCGGCGCGTGAGGCATTCAGGACAAAGATACTGCTGGAGACGAATCAGCTGCTGCAGAAGGCGGACAAAGCCGATGACGTAGTAAAGATCACCGAGCAGCAGATCAGAACGCTCCTGAACCGTGATGTGACCGTATATTCGCGCGACAGGAACATGGACGGCGATGCTGCGGCGGAATCGGGGCCGATAGCCTTAAAAATTGACGGGGCTCCGATGGAGCCGTTTGAAAACAATATCGTGACCTCCATGCTCGGAGAATGTGCTCTGGCGCTCGAAAACCTGCATAACGCCGAAGAAAAGGAACGCGCGTCCGTAATGGTAAAGAATGAGCAGCTTCGTTCAAATCTTCTGCGCGCGATATCGCATGATATCCGTTCTCCGCTGACTTCGATCTCGGGCAACGCGAGCAATCTGATCTCGCATTACGCCCAGCTCGACAATGAGACGAGAGAGCAGATATTTTCGGATATCTACAATGATGCGGAATGGCTGATCGAACTCGTGGAGAATCTGCTCTCGATATCGAGGATCGAGAACGGCCGGATGGAGCTGCATATGTCTTCGGAGATCCTGAGCGATGTCATAGACGAAGCGATCAAGCATATAGACAGAAAAGCGGCTGAGCATGTCATCACGGTAAAGGAATCTGACGATATCCTGCTCGTCGATGTTGAAGCCAGGCTGATAATGCAGGTTCTGATCAATCTGGTCAACAATGCGATCAAGAATACGCCCGTCGGTTCGGAAATATCCGTAGAGACCGGAAAACGCGGAAACGAAGCGGTACTCACCGTCAGGGATAACGGTCCCGGCATTCCCGATGAGATCAAAAAAGAGGTATTTGAACTGTTTTACACAGGTCAGGAGGGCGTGGCGGACGGACGAAGGAGCCTCGGACTGGGGTTGGCGCTGTGCAGGTCCATTGCGGAAGCTCATCATGGCAATATAACGCTTTCGGACAACCTGCCGCACGGATGCTGCTTTACGGTTTCATTACCGCTGAAAGAGGTACAGATCGATGAATAGTCCCGTAATACTGGTGATCGAAGACGATGCTCCGATCAGGAATCTGATGGTCACCACACTGAAAACCCATGAATACAAATATCTGACGGCCAATAACGGCAGCGAGGCGATCATGATGACTTCCTCGCACAATCCCGATGTGCTTTTCCTGGACCTCGGACTGCCCGATATGGACGGGATAGATGTGATCAGACAGGTGCGTACCTGGTCAAATGTTCCGATCATAGTCATCAGCGCAAGAAGCGATGATTCCGATAAGATAGAAGCCCTCGATGCGGGTGCCGACGATTACCTTACCAAGCCGTTTTCGGTCGAAGAGCTGCTCGCGCGGCTTCGCGTAACGCTCAGGCGACTGACTCTGATGACCGGTGATGCGGGAAGCGACAGATCGGTATATACAAACGGAAAACTGACAATCGACTATCCTGCGGGAGTCGCATATCTTGACGGGACTGAGCTTAAGCTGACATCGATGGAGTATAAGCTCCTCTGTCTGCTGGCCAAGAATACCGGCAAAGTACTGACACACACCTATATCACCCAGAATATCTGGGGACGCAGCTGGGACAACGATATCGCGTCGCTCAGAGTGTTCATGACCACACTCAGGAAAAAGATAGAGCCGGATGCGGGCTCCGCCAAATATATACAGACTCATGTAGGCATCGGATACAGGATGCTTAAGGTCGACTGACTTGAAAATACAGTCTTTTTATGAGAAAATATACCGATAAGAACAATCTTAAGAGGTGATAATCCATGATAAAAAGACTGGCAGCTGTTACGATCGTTTGCATATTGAGCCTGAGCGTTCTGGGCTGCAAAAAATCCGGGGCG
>JAGCSS010000002.1 GCA_017964055.1 Lachnospiraceae bacterium | reverse complement strand
GCGGCCTTCCTGCGGCCGTTTCTCTTATCAGATGACATTCAGCACCATCTCCCTTCCTACGGATACGATAAAGTTGAGCAGCTGCTCGAACATGATAGTTACGATAAGTGCGATGACTACGGCAACGAGCATGAAGAAGAATGTCATTATGAAGCTCTTGACCGTCTCGCCGAAGGTGTAGTCATGCACGTTCATCAGTCCGCAGAACAGGCATACAACGCTCCAGATGATGCTCACGATGAGTATCAGGGTCAGGATGAAGCTCTCGTTATAGGTCATGCCGTAGCTTAAGATAACGATCGCGATCATGCCGATGATGACCGGAGCCGCCGCATACGCGGGAAGCATATACACGGTCTTTAACGAACCGTCGCCGTCATTGATCGAGGTCACGAGCCAGTTGCACACGATAAAGAGTCCGATCAGCACGAAGAAACCTGCTATCGTTCCTCCGATATCCATGTCCTCTACCGCGATGTACTGGTAAATGAAGCCCTTCTGCGTCTTGTAGATCATATAGGTCACGAAAGCGATGAGATATATCACCGTCGCGCCGATAACGGTCGCGCGTCCGTGTCCTTCGCCGCGTGTCCTGGTGTGATACTGCACATTGCCTACGCGGATGTCATAGTATCTGTCGTTCGGATGGCGGGCCACCCTGAACATATAGAGCACATCTCCGAGCACCGGGATGTCTAAGAGCCTGTTGGCCGCGGCGGTCTTGAACGCGCTGACCCTGCCTCGCTTATCGACCTTTTTAACAACTATCGATATGATTATCAGTGCGATGATCGCGAAGAATATGTAAGGCAGGATCTTCTGCACCGTTACGTTTCTTACTTCCCAGAAAGCCTCCGAGAAGAAATTCCTGTTCTCAGCCACCTCGAAATGCTCGAGGCTCTCCTCGTAGCGCTGCGCGTGGAAAAGCGCCTTTCCTACGCCGTTGTGCGCGAGCATTGACATCTGGTTGAGTCTTAATACCTCGGTCCATGCATCGAGGCTTTCCTCGTAGCGTCCCTCCTCATAGAGGCCCATCGCGCTGTAGATCATGTTCGCGTAATCGGTGGGCTTGAACGACTGCAGGTAGCCCTTGTCGCCGTCCACAGCCCAGATGTAGCCCTTTGAATCGACGGCTACCGAAGGGAGCGACGCGAACAGACCCGCGATATCGGTATTTGTAACAGTCGAACCGAACTCAAATATGAATTCGCCGTTCTTGGAGTATATTTCGAAATATCCGCGCTGGCATGCGACATAGATGATGCCGTTTTTGTCAACCGTAACGTCCATCATGTCGTTCCAGCCGACGATGCCGTCCTTGAACATGTTTCCGCCGGAGGTATTGTGCTTCTGCAGCGAAGTCTCCTCCGTGTTCATGCTGGTCGAGTAAACGATGCCCTCCGGATCGACAAATACATTCGAGAATGTCGTGGGAACCGTGGCGGTCATATTGCCCAGCTGCTCTCTGGTGAAAAGTATCTTCTGCAGCATCTGCGAGAATGAGAGCATCGTCTTGTTTACCGCGAAATATCCGAGGAACTCGCCCGTGCGGGCCAGCTGGATGATGCCGTTGTAAACGCCCTCGCTGACAATATACATATTGCCCGCATTGTCAACGGCTATCTTTAAGGGAGCAAAGTTTGTATCCGCAAATGAGGGTGCATCGGGTCTTTCGAAGCTCTCGATGAGTTCCATCGATCCGTTGTACTTGTGAACCGCCTTCGCACCGTTGTCGGCAACATAGATCGTACCGTCCGCGGTTACGAAAACGCCCATCGGGGTCTTTAAGCCGCCGCCCTTTATCTCGCCCGCGATCTCGTCTTTGGAGATGTCATACTTTACTATCCTCGAATTGCCCGGATCGCAGATGTACATCATATCCGCATCATCCACGAAGATATCGGCGGGCTTCGACAGGCCGAGATCGGTCACCGTCTTATCCGGCAGATACGCATCCTGTGTACGCGGGAAGCTGAACGAACCCGATTTCTTCTCAAGCGTATAGGTATAGCTGGTCGTTGCCTGCGCCGACGCGGCCCTTAACGGAAAAGCCGCGAGCAGCAGGGCTATCAAAGCCATACATACCGGAAATTTAAGTCTTCTCATGTTGACACTCCTAATACTTATTTGATGCCCGAATGGCTCATCGTGTTCATAACCTGCGACTGCATTACGATAAAGATGATCAGGTTGGGCAGGAAAAGTATAACGCTCGCCGCAGCCTGCATACCCGCGGCAGCTACCGTATTGTTCGTTGAGAGCGATGAAAGATAGAACGCCAGGGTCCTCATCGAATCATCGGTGATAAAGTTGTTCGAAGCTTCGACCGCACCCCATACCTGCTGGAACGTGAGCACGATGCTCGTCGCGAGAGCGGGTTTTGTAAGAGGCACGATGACCTTTCTGATGACCGTCAGGTCATTCGCTCCGTCCATTACAGCGGCCTCGATAAGCGCGTCGGGGATCTGGTCGGTGAACTGCTTAACCAGGAACAGTCCGACCGGCATGGCCGCGAGAGGAAGCACATGAGCCCACCATGTATCGATCATGCCCGCTTTTACGATGACCAGGAATCTGGGAACCGCAACGGCCGTGGGAACGAACATCAGCGCGAGCTGGTTGATCTCAAACAGCACCTTCTTAGAGCGGAATTTCTTTTTCGAGAACACATACGCCGCGAGCACCGTGATGAACAGGTTGAGCAATATCGTGAT
>JAGCSS010000073.1 GCA_017964055.1 Lachnospiraceae bacterium | reverse complement strand
AAGATTTCCATATTGTTGTCCCTCCCATAATTATTTAATTTAGATTTTACTTTCTATCTTTCGGTTGCAACGGCCGGAAAAGCTCTTTCCCGTTGTTTTTTCTCTCCTGCGCCGTCAGACGATCAGAAAAGCGCCGGGGATCTCTCCCTGACGCTTTTAATGTTATCATGCTATTCTTACAGCCAAATGACTCGTAAGTGACAATTCAGTCACATTTCTCTTTTTCTGTCATATCGTCCCTGCCGTACGGTCCCTGCCTGTTTCAGATTCAGATCTCCTCGATATGATATACATATTCGAGAGTCCTCAGAGCCTCGATTATCTCCGCATGAGTCTTATACTTTTTGAGCTCCGCGCTCGAGATGGATATCGCCACCGAATAAACCGAAAGTCCTGAACCCGAATATGCGGGGTTCAGTTCGATATCGTCGATCGTCAGGCCGAGTTTTCTGATGGTTGTAACGAAATCCTGAAGGAATGTGCTGTTTTTCAGCTCCAGATGTATCTCAAAGTGATTGGATCTGTTCTTCAGATATTTTTCCATCGAAGGGAACCAGTATAGCTCGATGAACAGTGTAGCGAATGCTACGAGCGCGATCGTGTAATATCCTGCGCCGATCAGGAGTCCCACTAAACTCCATGTCCAGAGGCCAACCGATGTGGTGAGTCCCTTTATCTGGTTTCTCGACGAGAAAAGGATCGAGTTGATACTGATGACCGAGATCGCGATGACCGCAGCTCCCGAAACGATAAATATATGGGAAGGATTCTGCCGCGCGATGTACTGATCTATGATCATGACCAGCGTACCTGCCAGGGAGATCAGCATGAAGGTCCTCAGTCCCGCGGAGTGACGCTTCGAGGAGCGCTCCCATCCGACGATTGCGGAGAGCACCAGGCTCAGCGCGATGCGGAACAGTACCGCTGCGGTACCTACTCCCACAGACCATTCACCAAATAGTTTTGCTAACGGATCCCATGCATTCATAAAATTAAATCTCCTTTTAACAATTTATATAACCGCATAAACAGTGGATTCTACACTTATCTCCTGCGTGTCCTTTTCCTGAATCTCGGCTGCATCATATCCTCATAATAGCTCTGCGCAGCCTCGGTAAACGCCTCTTCGTTCATATTGATATCGTGCTCCGGTATCTCCTCCTGGATCTTGTTGATACGTTCGATCAGCAGATCGAGGCTGCTCTTTTTCTCTCCGGTCGGAGTCTTCTCATCAACCTGAACGACATCCTCGAGCTTGTTCGAGCATGCGCCCGATTTATACAGCGACATATTCGCCAGCGCGGGTCCTATGAACTCATACAGAACACTGGCCGAGAGAATGATGGCGGATAAAGCCTCGCCCTCACGGCCTCCGATCGTACGCGCTCCGAGTGCCACGAGACCGATAGCCACACTCGACTGCGGTACAAAAGCAAATCCGAGGAAATTCCTCGTTTTCTTTTCTTTGCCGGTCAGGAAACAGCCTATCCAGGCGCCTGCATATTTACCTATCGTCCTGATCACCAGATACAGTATACCGATCACGATAAGGGGCGTCGAACCTATGCTTCCCGATGATGAGAACAGCGCCCCCAGGTTAAACGCGACACCGCTTCGTACGAAGAACAGCAGCAGCAGCGGCGGTGAGAAATAGTTCAGCTGCATAAACAGTTTTTCGTCACCTGTCATGTTGTAATAGATCGTTGCCATCGACATACAGCCGAGCAGCGGTGAATTATCCATCAGTGTGCATATTCCGCAGAAAGAGAACAGGATCGCTATAGCCACGATCAGGCGGTTATCGTTCGAGCGGTCGCCGATCGCGAATTTCATGATCAGTCCGAACAGCGCGCCCAGAGCCAGAACACCAAGATTCTTTCCGACCGAGGCCAAAATGCCCGCGACGGAGAACGTTCCGCCCGTATAGACCACTGCCGCGACATTGATCGCAGTCGAATATGCCATGAGGCCGACGATATTGTCAAGCGCGCACACCTGCAGCAGAGTATCGACGAAATCGCCCTTCGCGCCGGTCTGATGTATCGTCATCAGTGTGGATGTGGGCGCCGTGGTCGCCGCCAGGGCTGCCAGAACGAGCGAGAACGCCATATCGAGCCCCAGTACCCAGAACGCCAGTATAAATACGAGCAGGGACGCCGCAAACGCCTCGCAAAGGGTTATCACGACAACCTTAATGCCGTTTTTCTTTAATGTGCTGAACTTGAAGAAATCACCCGTGGAAAAAGCTATAAAAGCCAGAGCTATGTCAGGCAGGAAATCCATTCCGCCGACAACGTTCGACGGTATGAGATTAAAGCAGAACGGTCCGATAAGTATTCCCGCGACCAGATATGCCGTAACATCGGGAAGACGCAGCTTTTTGGTGATGCGCGTCATAAGAAAGCCCGTGATCAGCATTATGGCGATCGCTATGATCGCCTGTGCCGCCGGAGCCGTATCTTTCAGATAATCAGCCAGAAATGTATTCAAACGCACCACCCCACAGTAACAATTGTACCCCGTTCAATTATCCGACAAACTCACATATCGCTGAGCTTGAGATCGTTTTCCCTGATCCTGCCGAGCTTGCGCAGGATAATACCGAATACCCACGAAAGGATCGCAGGTAATACGAAGCAGATGAGCATCATGCCGATCCAGTCCATCGCCGTGATCGCTGCCTTGCTGCCCTCCGCAACATCCTTTACCCAACCGGAATATACGCCGATCTGTCCGACAAGTCCGCAGGTACCCATACCCGAAGCGATAGCCGCTCCGTTCATCTTCATCTTAAATACACAGGTAGCCAGAGGTCCGGTCACCGCGCCTGCCAGTGTCGGCGGAACCCATATCCATGGATTCTTGACGATGTTGCCCATCTGCAGCATACTCGTGCCCAGTCCCTGGGACACCAGACCCGCAACCTTATTCTCTCTGTAGCTCATGACCGCAAAACCGATCATCTGCGCACAGCAGCCCGCTACGGCCGCTCCGCCGGCCAGTCCCGTAAGTCCGAACGCATGACATATGGCTGCGGAACTGATAGGAAGCGTCAGTACCATGCCGACCACTACGGATACGATAATGCCCATCAGCAAAGGTCTCAGTTCGGTCGCCCACATGATGAGCTCCCCGATATAGCTGGCCGCGCTGCCTATCGAAGGCGCTGCGAGCATCGACAGTCCGACACCCACGCCGATCGTCACGAGAGGAGTTACCAATATGTCAACCTTGGTCTCCTTTGATACTGCCTTGCCTATCTCGGATGCAATGATCGCGATAAAGAATACCGCCAGAGGGCCTCCTGCGCCGCCCAAATCGTTTGCCGCCCTGCCCACCGCTCTCTTCGAGAACAGCACAAGCGGAGGTGCCTGCAGCGCGTATGCGATCGACGCCGCCATCGCGGGTCCCGCGACGCCCTTTGCGTAGTTGCCGATCGTAACGAGTATCTCGACTCCGAGCTGCTGCCCGAGCGTGGAGATGATCGTTCCTATCAGCAGCGAAGCGAACAGTCCGCTCGCCATCGCTCCCATCGCGTCCACAAAATAACGCTTTGCGGAAAAGATGATATTTTTGCGCTTTAAGAAAGCCTTGAAACCTTTTTCCTTAACCTCTGCTGACTTGGTCTCCTCAGCCGCAGCAGTCACTGCAGCGGGTGTATCTTCACTCATGTCATAAGCTCCTGTCATGTTTTTATAAGAGGTATTATACCATATACTCTGCGAATTGCGAGTTTTTTATCAAAACGTGTTCGACGCAGCGGGGTTACTATTCACAGACTGTCCAAAGCGCATTCATAAACCGGCCGCAGATTATTGGCAACGAAAGTGCAAGAAATGACTTGTTTCGGCCGGCGGGAACGATAAAAATATATACATCGGCAGGCTTTTTACAGCAAAAAGATGCCGCGCACAAGAATAGGGGGAATCATTTTATGAAACGTATTATTGCTGTTATCCTGGCCGCAGCGCTGGTACTTACTACAGCCAGCTGCAGCGGCAAGACCGCCGGAAATACCGGCGATGCGGGTCAGGCATCTTCCGCAGGGACTGCAGGCACTTCCGCGCCTACCGCAGAGCCCACCAAGGCACCCACGCCCACACCCGAACCGACACCTACTCCCGAGCCTACGCCCACTCCCGAACCCACTCCCACACCGTGGCCCGAGGACGCGGCAATGATCAGCCTCGAGATACCTGAGAAATACACCACCTACGTTAGCAAAAACGCAGGCACCGTCGAGGAGATCAGCTACATGGCAAAGGACTGGCTCGGAGACGGCCCCGAAGTCGAGAAAAAGGCATTTGTCTATCTGCCCGCAGATTACGATGAGTCAAAGAAATACAACGTCCTCTATCTCTGCCACGGCATCGGCGGCACAGAGCGCGAATGGGGTCTGCACAAAGAAGAGTCGATCGTCAAAAAGATCATGGACAATCTCTGCAGATACGGCGACATCGAGCCTTTCATCGTCGTAACTCCCAACGGCAAGGCAAAGGCGCTCTCGAACACCGAAGGCAACGATCAGTTCTACCGCTTCGGATATGAGCTCAGAAACGACCTGATCCCTTACATCGAGAGCCGGTATTCGACCTACGCAGATTACGATGAAAACGGCTACGACATGACCGCATCCCGTACGCACCGCGCTATGGCGGGTCTTTCGATGGGCGGCATGCAGACGATAAATATCGGCATGTGCGAATGCTTAGACCTCTTCAGCTGGTTCGGCGCATTCTCCGCAGCTCCCACATCCTATGCGGCTGCAAAGGTAGCTTCGACCGTTGCGGCCTCGGAGTATAAACCCGATTTCTTTTACAATATCTGCGGAACCGAGGACAATATCGCCTACTGGGCAGCCTCAGCCGCAGCCAAGAACCTCCCGGACATCAGTGATATCTTTGTCGACGGCGAGAATTTCATGTGGCAGGAACGCAGCGGCGGACATGATTTCAATATCTGGTATCTGGGTTTCTACAATTTCGCCCAGATCGCGTTCGGCGGAGACTGGATCGTCAATCCCGCAGACAGCGAATAAAAAAGGAAGAGAAGGGCTTTCGCTCTTCTCTTTTTTGCCTCTCAATATGTCGTCCACCGTGGTACCCAGCAGAAAGCTGAGCGCGTAGAGGTTATCTACGGTCGGGAGACTCTCGCCGCGCTGCCATTTGTAGACAGCCTGCTCGGACTCAAAGCCCATGAAACGTGCTATGTCCTCGACCCTCAGGTGGTTTGCTACCCTGAGTTCTTTGATACGCGCGCCGGTAGCAGCGGCGTCCAATACCGGATAATCCATAATTATCGCCTCCTCGTGTAATCGTGGTTCCAAAATCAAACGGGTCCTATAAATTACAGCATCCTCTGCGTATACGCTTTCGACACCTCTGTCTCCGGGGGATGCAAGGCTGTATCATCTGTCTCATTCCGAACAAAAAATGATTATATCAGATTAACGGTCTGTGTCAAGATTTACATAAGTACCGTCACAATGCTGTGCGCGGGCAGGGTAAATGTCCTGCTCTCGGCGCCGTCGGTCAGGCAGAACCAGTTATCGCTGTCTGTGCGGTTGAGCAGCAGTACAACAACACTGCCGTCGGGATTCTCAAATGCACCGGCCTCGACCGCATCGGTAAACCTCGAGGTTGCCAGACGCACTGCGCCCTTCTTGATATAACGGCTGAAATGCCCGATGTAGTAGTAGCTGAGGCGCTTCTCAAAATCAGAGAAATCCTCCTTGCACATAACGGGTGCGGCACAGTAGTTCTGCACATGATTGGGGCCGCCCTTGGAATCGAGCAGCAGGTTCCAGTCGATGATGCCGTTCGCTCCCGCATTCAGGTTTCCGAGCATATCATGCGCGTACATCTCAGCCTTTCCTACCTCTCCCGAGTCCGCGAAACGGCTGTATTCCACGCAGCCCTCGGTAAAGAACAGCTCCTTGTCGGGGAATGCGTCGTGCGTGATACCGACCGCGTCAAAATGATCGCCGGTGTACCAGTGGAACGCAAAGCCTTTGATATACTTATCTGCATCCTTTACACTCATGGAACCCTTTGCGCGGTCCCAGAGCATCTCTTTGTTGTGGTCCCATACAAAGAGTTTGATATCCCCGAGTCCTGCCTCTTCGAGCTTCGGTCCGAGGAAAGAAGCCGCGAAAATACCTTCCTCTTCGGCGTCATAGATGCATGAATCCCATGTCTGTACAGCCGCGGGCTCGTTCTGGATCGACATCCACACGATATTTGCTCCGCGCATTTTCATCTCCAACACGAATTTAACGATATAATCCGCCCACTTGCCGTAATACTCTTTTTTAAGCCTTCCGCCGTGGTTCATATCACCGTTGGTCTTCATGTACGCGGGCGGGCTCCAGGGAGTCGCAAAAAGCTCGATCTCTCCGTATTCTTCCGCCGCTTTGAGCAGTGGAAGGATATATTTCTCATCGATAGACAGGTCAAAGTTATCCAGCGGATCGTCTTCGCCTTTGATGTAGATATAGTTTCCGAGCGCAAAATCACAGCTGTTGATATGTATGCGTCCGAGATTGTACGCGAGGCCTTCTTCCGAGAAATATGCCTTAACAAATTCCTCGCGCTTATCCTCGGGCAGCAGATTGTAGCTGTATCCGCTCGCCTGCGTAAATGCGCCGCCGAAGCCTCGGATCGTCTGGTATTTGCAGTCCCTGTACACGCGGACGGTCCTCATCGCGTTCTCGCCTTTTTCAAACTCAGGCATTTCCTGCCAGAATCTGCTGTTGTTGTAATCGGTGATAAATGCCTTCATTTCGTTACTCTCCTCTTCCTGTCGTTTCATCTGTTCCCGCGTCTGTACCAGTACAGCAGCAGCCAGCTCGCCGCCCCCGTCAGATACGGATACATGCCGCGTCCGTTCGCGTCAAAATACTCCGGAATTCCCGGATATATCCTTGCTTCCTCAAAATCCATGCTCTGGCTGACGAGTGCGTCGATCACCCTGTCGGCAGCATCGGCAAAGCCTCTTATCAGCAGCGCGTACGCGAACATTACCGCCATGTGGCAGAATACCGCGCCGTTTTCCTTAGTTCCGTAAGCAAATCCGAACATCCGCCCGAGCTTGTGCGCATAGGCTTCTTCATCCTCAAAACGCGTATTGAGCCTGCAGCCTCCTATCTCCTCTCTGAAAAGGAATCGTTCGACGGCTTTAAGCATGCCGGGAATATCCTCATCAGAAGCGGTCCCGGACATTATCGAGAATACCGCGCCCGTGAGCATCAGTCTCTTCTCTTCGATGCTCTCCACGGCTTTGCCTTCATTGTCATAGTAACCGTTAAACCAGACATAATCGCCGATCTTAAGCCTCTCGTTCGTCCTGATATGCTCTTTGATCGAATCCGCTATGCATTTAAGCTCTGCGGCAAGCTCAGTTGAATCACGTTCAACCGTCTTTCCCGAAACCGTATGACGCACGCTCTCACAGTATCCGGCAAGTATCTCACGCTTCTTTGCGGCTGCTTCCCTGATCTTTGCCGCATCGCTGTCCTCGCCGTGTTCCCGGCAGATCTCATACAGTTTATCCGTAAGCTCCGCAAGCTCGTTTAACAGCTTTACACTTCCGCCCCTCTTTGCGATGAATTCCGCGAGTTTCTCCAGATTTCCCGCATAGGCAGCGGTAAATGCCACGCTCTCGCCCTTTTCGGGCGCCATATCGAGTGCATCGTTCCAGTCAGCGCCGCGCAGCAGCATATTTCCGTGATCGCCTGTCTCGCAGGCGGTGGTTATATGCATCATCAGTATATGCTCGAGGACCGTTCCGCGGTAAATACTTCCGTCGGCGCTGCGCAGGAGCGTCTTGGGACTTCCGTCCTCCGCGTCGTATATGCCGTCGTCCGCATAGCTGCCTACGCCAGATGTTGTGATGCCACGGCCCGAAGCCCCCTTGTTAGGCAGTGCAACAGTGAGGGCTTCACTGTCACCCACCTTCACGCTCATGGTCGATGTT
>JAGCSS010000013.1 GCA_017964055.1 Lachnospiraceae bacterium | reverse complement strand
GAGGGCGATGAGCTGCCCGAGGACTTCATCTGTCCTCTCTGCAAACATCCTGCCAGTGATTTTGAGCCTATTTCGTAAGGAGATGCTGTTTCCATGTGGGATAATCTGACGGTCAAGGGTTTTCATTTCAATTCCGCCAAGGAATACGCGGACGCGAAAAAGGAATCCGACACGATCGACTATATCTGCTCAAAAATGGATATCAAAAACCCTGAGATCGCGCTGAAGGTCTATATCAAGCTACTTGACAGACAGACCATGAGCACGGTCCTCGGAATATGCTTTTTAAAACAGCTGCGGGATACGGTGCTAGCCTCAAACATGATAGACGAAGAGGAGCTGAAGACCATTCATTCGCCGAGCTTTGCTCCCGAGGAAGACTCTACGGAGTTCGGTGATGAAACGGCGCTCCTTAATTCCGAGACAGCTTCCGAATATGCTTCATCCGTAGAAGCCGGGCTTCCCGAAGATACCGATGACAAGCCTTCGGATGCGATGAAGCGTCTGAACCGCGATCTCAACTCCAGCCTCAACAAAGAAAAAGAAGCCCGCAATATGATCGGGTATCTGAAATCAAAGATAAAAAAGCTCTGGCTGCTGATCGCCGGACTTGCCGCGATAATCGCTCTTTTGTTCGCGATAGCGGTGCACAACAACAATCTCGTTTTTGTTGATGAAGAGATAGCACTGCAGGACAAATACTCGGCATGGGAAGAGGATCTTTCTTCCCGCGAAGCCGCGGTAAAGGCACGCGAAAAGGAGCTCGGCATCACCGATTGATGCGCTTACACAGTTTTTTCATAAATCCGGTATATGATATATTCAGGAGGTAGGATTATGGATATGCTTAAAGTGCTTATTGCAGACGATGAGAGCAGGATGAGAAAGCTGGTAAAGGACTTTCTGTCCAAGGCCGGATTTATAGTTCTTGAAGCCGAGGACGGAGAGCAGGCAGTTGACATGTTCTTTTCGGATAAGGATATATCGCTCGTGATACTTGATGTCATGATGCCCAGGATGGACGGCTGGCAGGTATGCCGCGAGATCCGCTCCAAGTCAAAGGTGCCGATCATCATGCTGACGGCCAAGGGCGACGAGCGCGACGAGCTGCTCGGTTTCGAGCTGGGTGTTGATGAATATATTACCAAGCCCTTCAGTCCTAAGATACTCGTAGCACGTGTCGATGCTATTCTCAGGCGTTCGAACGCGCTCAACGACGATATCATCGAGATCAACGGCATTAAGATCGACAAAGCGGCGCATCAGGTGCTCATAGACGGACAGGATATCACGCTTTCCGTCAAGGAGTTCGAGCTGCTCAGCTACTTTGTCGCGAACAAGGGCATTGCGCTCTCGAGAGACAAGATACTTAATAACGTATGGAACTATGATTATTTCGGCGATGCGCGCACGATCGACACGCATGTGAAAAAGCTCCGTTCCAAGATGGGCGAAAAGGGCGACTGCATAAAGACCATCTGGGGCATGGGCTACAAATTCGAGGTCTGACGTAAAAAATGAGAAAATCACTCAGGATAAAGCTTACTGTCATTGTCTCGCTGCTGCTCGCCGCGATGATCGTTCTCAGCTGGCTGGCCAACAGATTCCTGCTCGTCGATTATTACCAGAACAGAAAAGTCAAGCTCTTAAACGAGACCTTCACCAAGGTCAACGAGCTATCGACCGCGCAGGATGAGCCTTTTTCCGACGATGACACGATCAACAGGATCGAGAGGATAGAGGCCGCGGACAATGTCAATGTATATGTCATTTCCGATATCGTGACCGACTTATTCGGCCGGAGCGGTATGTATTTTGTTTATCCCATCCGTGCCGACATGAACGATTCCGGCAGTATGGGCATAGTCAGGAATGACAGGTTCAAAAGGATCACGGCCACTCTGCAGCGCTATATATTCGGCGCTTTCTTCCGTGGGGAATCAAACCCCGAGCTGCTCGAAACAGTCGAGGGTTCCTACGATGTTTATAAATTTTATGATGCGGAGGTCGATTCCTACTATATCGATCTGGTCGGGTATCTGGGCAACGAATACCTGGTATTCATCCGCTCGAGCTTTGAAAATATTCAGGAGAGCGCGCAGATAGCGAGTTCATTCCTCGCGATAGTCGGTGGTGTTATCGTGCTGATCGGAATCATCGCGATGATATTTATCAGCAGGAGCCTCACAAAGCCCATACTTGAGCTTGCCGACATTTCGGACAAGATGACCGCGCTTGATTTCGAGTCGAAATATAAGGGCAAGAGGCGCGATGAGATCGGTCGTCTCGGAAAGAGTATCAATTCTCTTTCGGATAAGCTGGAAAAGACCATCACCGAGCTAAAAACCGCCAATATCGAGCTTGAACGCGATATCGCCCATAAGATAGAGATCGATGAGATGCGCAAGGAGTTCCTTTCAAACGTTTCCCATGAGCTCAAAACACCCATCGCGCTGATCCAGGGCTACGCGGAGGGGCTGCAGGACAATATCAACGATGACGATGTTGAATCCCGCAATTACTATTGCGATGTCATTATCGACGAGTCTCGCAAGATGAACAACATGGTCAAAAAGCTGCTTTCACTGAACGAGATAGAATTCGGCTCGAACAAGCTCGACCTCGAGCGTTTCGATATCGTCGAACTCGTGCGTACCGTTGTTTCTTCGATGGAGCTGATCGCAAAGACCGCCGAGGTCAATATCGTTTTCAACGAGCACGCTCCCGTATTTGTATGGGCGGATGAGAGCATGATAGAAGAGGTTGTCACGAATTACCTGAGCAACGCGATCCATTACGCGCAGGGCCAGAAGTTCGTCGATGTCAGCTTCAGGGAAATGCCGGACGGCAAAGTCAGGATCTCGGTATTCAACACAGGCAGCAATATTGCCGAAGAGGATCTCGCGAATATCTGGGTCAAGTTCTACAAGGTCGATAAAGCCCGCACGCGCGAATACGGCGGCAACGGCATAGGTCTCTCGATCGTAAAAGCGATCATGGAGCAGCACAACGAGAAATACGGCGTTGAGAACCATCTTGCCGGTGTAGAATTCTGGTTTGAGCTTAGCAAAAATGACATTTGACTGACAGAACAACTGAATTTTTAATTTTATATAACTTTTTCAATAATTTTAAGCATTAGTTGTTGCCAAAAATCAAAGTTGGTGTTAAAATATTAAATAACGTGGAGAATGTGAGGAGAATAACTTTGAAAAAAGTATCGATTTTTCTGTTAATGATATTTTTGACGGTTTTTCTTACCGCTTGCTCCGGCAATGATTATATCAGCATTACCGAGGAAGAGTCGGATGCTATCGCACAGTATTGTTCGCATCTGCTGATCAAGTATGACAAGAACCATCGTGACGGCATCAGGCTGCTCGACCTGAAGGACCTTGAGAAGGAGATCAAGGAGCGTGAAAAGGAGGCTGCGGCGAATAATCCTTCGCCCACACCTGTTCCGACCGAAGCTCCGACGCCGACCGAAGGACCCGACGCACCGCCTGAAGATGGCGAAGCGACTCCGACTCTGGATACTGGCGAGCCTGTTCCTACAGAGGTTCCCGAACCCGAATGTGCATCGATTGCCGAGGCCGGTGGTATTGAAGGCTTTACCGTAGATTATGTAAAGCACGGACTCGCGGACAGCTACACGAATGCAGGAGAGTTCTATTCATTCTCCGCACCGAAGGACAAAAAGTTATGTGTCGTCGAGTTCAGCATCACCAATACATCCGGTGTCGACGCTAAATTTGACGCAGCCCCGTATAAGCTTGCATACAAGCTTGTCTGTGAGGGCGGAAAGTCACACGGATCGGAGATCTCACTTTTCGCGGATGACATTCAGTTCTATAACTCGACTGTCAAAGCGGGTGAGAGCGCACATGCCACACTGATCTTTTACGTAGCTCCGGATGAGGTACCTCAGTATCTGGAGGTCCAGGGCGCGAAGAAATTCATTATCAATTTAAAATAACGATGTGGAGGTAGAAAATGGAAACTAATATCTTACTTGAGAGCGGAACCAATGAGCTTGAGGTGCTTGAGTTTATCGTTGGCACGAACCATTACGGTATCAATGTCGCGAAGATCAAGGAGATCCTTCCCTACAAGCAGCCGACACCCATTCCCAATGCTCACCCCTGTATCGAAGGCATATTTATGCCCCGCGATACCATCATCACCATCGTCGACCTCTGCAAGTCCCTGAATCTGCCCCCTCAGGATTCCACGAGGACAGACATGTATATCGTTACCAACTTCAACAAGCTGAACATCGCTTTCCATGTTAACGACGTTGTAGGTATTCAGCGTGTTTCATGGGCAGATATCACCAAGCCCGATGAGTCGATCAGCAATTCCGGCAAGGGCGTTGCGACCGGTATCATCAAGCTTTCCGATAAGCTTATCGTTATCCTTGACTTCGAGAAGATCGTTTCCGATATCAGCCCCGAGACGGGACTTAAGGTTTCGGATATCGACGCTCTCGGCGAGAGACAGCGCAACACCAGACCTGTGCTTGTTGCTGAAGATTCTCCTCTTCTTAGCAAGCTTATCCTTGATTCGCTTCACAAAGCAGGGTATACTAATGTTATCATGAACAATAACGGACAGGAAGCTTATGACAAGCTTTGCGCATTCCGTGATGAAGGCACTATCTATGATAAGGTTAAATGTGTTATCACCGATATCGAGATGCCTCAGATGGATGGTCACAGACTGACCAAGCTTATCAAGGACGATAAGGATATGAAGAACCTTCCCGTTATCATATTCTCGTCTCTGGTAAATGACGAAATGAGACGTAAGGGTGAGTCGCTCGGCGCGAACGCTCAGCTTTCAAAGCCTGAGATCGGCCAGCTCGTTACCACCATCGACAAACTCATCGCTGAATAATATTTGTCCGGCGGAGATAACCCCATGGCAATTTGCAAGATGTGTCACAAGTCCATCCCTGATGGGATGGACTTCTGTGAAGAATGTGAGAATAAGAGAACTAATCAGGCAGACGAATCCTATCTGGATAGTCTGCTTAGTTCTGTTACGGCAGAAAGCGATACAAAGGTTGAAGATTCCGTCGAATATTACGAGAAAAACAATACACCGCCCCGCAGGGCATCATTCGAGATATCTCATGGCGTGATAAAGACCGCGCCGGTTGAGGAGACTGTTCCCGAGCCTGAGGCTGCAGCAGAGCCTGCTGCTGAGGAAATTGCTGAGGATATAGTTGAGGCAGCCGAAGATGCTGCTGATATTGCTG
>JAGCSS010000072.1 GCA_017964055.1 Lachnospiraceae bacterium | reverse complement strand
GGCTGAGGAAGACGAAAAGATCCTGTTTGCGGATCAGAATGTCATCGGACTGTACGACTGCACGACTTTCGATGAGTTCTATGAGTATGTCGGCGGGTCGTTTAAAGGCATGGTTCATCCCGAAGATCTGCATAAGATCGAGAATCAGATCCAGGCACAGACCGTGTTCGGTGAGAAGCGGCATGATTACGTCCGATACCGCATCATCACGAAAAAGGGCGAAGTCAGATATATCGAGGACTTCGGCCATCTGCTGCATTATGATGAGCATAACAGCTATTTCTATGTTTTTATCGTTGACGTCGATCAAAACGAATTCATGAACAAAAACCGCAATTCCCTTGCGGAGGCGGAGATCCTTTCGGCAAACAGGGAGACCGATGAGCTGACCGGCCTTTTCAATATGCCATTCTTTTATCATAAGGTCCAGATGATGCTGATGTCGCCCGAGAGCAGGAGACGCCAGATATCATTCATCCATTTTGATGTTCCCAATTTCAAATTATATAACGAACGACACGGCTTTACCCAGGGCGATGAGCTGCTCTGCGATGTGGCAAAGTGTCTGCGCGATATATTTGTCGGTGCTACGATCGCCCGTTTCTCGGACGACCATTTCTTTGTATGTACCGAGGGTGACAGGCAGTATGTCGAGGAAAAAGTCGATCAGGTCTATAAGACGATGCTTCGCTCCGTTGATGTCAACAAGCGCGTGAGGATGAAGGCCGGTATCTTTTACCTGGACGACAGGCGCTCCGAGATCGGCCTGGCCTGCGACCATGCGAGACTTGCCTGCAACAGCATAAAGGGCAGGCACGATGTGAATTTCTGTGTTTACGATGACATGCTCCGTGAGAGGCTGCGCAAACAGCAGTATGTTGTGGATCATGTCGACGAGGCCCTTGAGATGGGCTATATCAAGGTGTTCTACCAGCCCGTTATCAGGGTTAAGAGCGGAGAGATCTGCGGCTACGAAGCGCTGGTACGCTGGATCGACCCGAAGATGGGCATGCTCTCTCCCGGTGATTTCATCGAGACACTGGAACAGGCGCATCTGATATATCTTGTGGACAGATACGTTGTGAGAAGGGTATGCGAAGACCTCCGCTCGCTGATCGATAAGGGTGAGCCTGTCGTGCCGGTTTCAATCAACATCTCCCGAATGGACTTCGATGTCTGCGATATCTTCGGATCGGTCGAGAAAACGCGTGAAAGCTTCAATATTCCCCGCAATTTCCTCGATCTCGAGATCACCGAGAGCGCTCTTAACGACAATGAGGGCATCATTAAGACAGAGTGTGAAAAGATGCACCACATGGGCTACAATATCTGGCTCGATGATTTCGGCAGCGGTTATTCGTCGCTGAACACCATTGCGGAGTACGATTTCGATGTATTGAAGCTCGACTTGGTATTCTTAAGATGCTTCGACCGCAACCCGAAGACGGCTATGCTGATGACCTACATCATCGAGGGCTCGAAGGCCATGGGCCTTGCGCCTCTCTGCGAGGGCGTGGAGTCCGAGGCGCATTATGAGTTCCTTCGCAAGACCGGCTGTGAGAGAGCACAGGGTTATTTCTTCGGAAAGCCCATGCCGCTTGAAGAATCGCGCGCATTCACGCGAGGAAAGGGGATGCAGTGGGAAAACGCGAATCCCATAACCTGACATGAACGAAAACACCAAGCAAAAGGCGCTGAGCAGCGCCGGGATCATTTTTATAAGTATTCTGGGCGGAGTGACGCTGGCTGTGATACTCTGCGTGAATCTCATAGAAAAGCTGTCATTCGCAAAGCTTGACCGCGGTATAACGGTGGCCTGGTTTGTAGGCGGTGCAACCATTGTTTTCGGCATCGTAATGCTTTACCGTCTGCTCGCGGTCGCGAAGAAGCCCACCAACATGTGCTCGGATAAGATGCTCCATACGGGAGTATACGCCTGGGTCAGACATCCGCTGTATTCGTCAGTCCTGCTGATCACTTCGGGAGCACTGATACTGACGGCCAATTATATGGCGTTTCTGATCCCCATGCTGTACTGGCTTTATATGACGCTGTTCCTGCGTGAGACCGAAGAGAAGGTATACAGGGAGAGATTCGGTACGGCCTACGAGAAATACTGCAGGAGAGTAAACCGCTGTCTTCCCTGGTTCCCCGATACTTCGGACGAACTGCACAGCGAGTATCACAAGTCGGTCAGAAAGGCCGTGGCAGGCGTGCTTGTTTCCGTTCTGCTGGTCATACTTTTTTCCAGGGCGATCACATCTGTCAGCGCGAGAATGACGTACAGCACCACGCTTGAGATGAAGATGAGCATGCTGAAGGAGAATGTCGACAACCTGATCTCTTATCTCGATGCATGTGCGGACAAGCTACGGGATAGCGGCAAGACCGATGCGGAGATAGAGACGGAACTGACCGATATCGCGCGTACAAAGATATATTCCGAAACGCATGTCGACGGGACATATATGTGGGTCCAGAAGGTCCTTGATTTTAACGGCGGAGACAATTACGCCATCAGACTCATACATCCGAATCTCTCGGATACGGAAGGGTCATACCTTTCCACCGAGGTGGTCAACGAGATGGGTATGAAGGCATACGAAGAGGAGCTCGAGGGAGTTAAGGCCAACGGCGCTGTATATCTGAACTATGCTTTCAAAAAGCTCGATTCCGACGAGGTCACCGAGAAGGTAACGTATTCGCGGCTCTATGACAGGTGTGACTGGATCGTGTGCATGGGCGTGAATATCGACGATCTGTACCATTACCGTAAGCAGGCGCAGGTGAGCTTCGGCATCTATCAGAATATCATCCTGATAGCGACTGCGATCACATGGATCGGATTCTTCCTGATCATGTCTTACAGCTACAGGAGATCGAAGATCAGCATATACGAAAAAAAGAACAGGGAGCTCAGCGATAAGCTGAACAAGGATGCCCTGACGGGCGCGGGCTCGCGTCTTTTCGGCGAGAAGGCGATGGCCGACGCATTTGAGGCATATCAGTCGGGCAGCGAATATATGCTGCTGCTGATCATGGACGTCGATTTCTTTAAGCAGTTCAATGACAATTTCGGTCACGATGTCGGCGACCTTGTCCTCAAGGAGTTCGTTAAGGCTGTAAAGGGTGCCGTCAGAAAAGAAGATTCTGTGATCCGCTGGGGCGGTGACGAGTTTATCGTGGTGCTGAACAATGTTGCGCCCAAATATCAGCCCGATGTGGCAGATAAGATACTGGATGCCGTCAGGAGTATCAATATACCCGAGCTCGAAGGAAAGCGCAAGGTCACCGCTTCGATGGGCTTTGCGTATTTCACTCCCGATGACGAGGACGCAAAGGCAGCGCTCGCCCGTGCCGACGAAGCACTGTACAGGGCTAAGGAAGCCGGAAGAAATAACTGGAAAATATGATCGATAAGTGAGAGCCCTCAGAGGTGCGAAGCACCTGCGCCACTGGATGTAAGCCTGCGTAAACCATTGGTTTACAGCAGGCTTTTATACAGTGGTGCAAGAGCTTGAAAAGCGCTGAGGGCCGAGTGAACGGACATCGAGCGAACTTGTTCGCGAGATGTCCTATTTTATTCGCCTGCGAAGTTCCGGTCCGATGACCAGCGCTATAAGGATCTTAATCAAGTCGCCCGGAATGACAGGGATGACGCACAACGTCAGCGCATGGGATACGGTTGAATCCATGAGAATGCAGAACCATGCGGTGCCGAGTACGTAGAGGACGAGAGTGCCGAGCAGCATGCCGGCGAGCTCGATCAGACGGTGAGCGAAAAAGTCGAATGCCTTATTGCTGCCGGGGGCTTCGGTTTCTTTGAGTGCTGCGGCTGATACGCGGCGGAGCTTATCGGAAAGCAGTATGAACAGTCCCGAGATCAGCGCGAGCGGAACATATCCGATCAGATAACCGCCGGTAGGACCCGCAAGCTTTGTAAAGCCGCCCGAGAACCCCGAGAATACGGGCAGACCGGTCATGCCGATCAGGAGATATATCAGGACGCTTACGGTACCCATCTTCCAGCCGAGCACATATGCGGCCAGATAAACCACCAGAGTGGCGAGCGAGATCGGAACAGGACCGATCGGAACCGAAAAAGGTGCGATGAGGCAGAGCACCGCCGCCATGACGGCTGTTGCTGCGATAGTGTAGGTGCGGCCTTTGACGCCGCTTTTTGTGACTGTTTCCGCTGTATTCATTTTGTCAACCTCTTGTGTCTGTATTATAGAGTGCTGGATTTAGCGGGCGTGAGAGAGCTTTATGCTGACTTCACCCGAATAGAGTGAATCTTCGGTGCCGTCGGGATATCTTACGATCAGGCGGCAGTCATCGTCCACGTCGAGCACGTAAGCTTCTTTGGGACCGGCGGGCAGCAATACGTCTACGGTGTGGCCCACGGCGAGGCTGCGGGCACGGTATTTCTCCTCATAGCCTCCGAAACGCGGTGCCCTGTAGGCAGCCATGAAACGGCTGATAAACTCTGCGGCGAGGCGGTTTCTGATGTCCTTCTGAGGCCGGTCGAATATCGCTCCCGCGATGTTCTTTATCTCATCGGGAAAACCGCCTTCGGGCGTCAGGATATTAAAACCTATCCCGAGGATCACGTATTCGGCCGAGTCGCTCTCTAAACTGAACGAGGCCTCAGTCAGTATCCCGCTGACTTTTTTGCCGTCGATGAAGATATCATTGACCCACTTGATCATCGCCTTACGGTCGCTGACGGCCTCTATGGCCTCACACGCGGCCACCGCGGCCAGAGTGGTGATCTTTATCGTCTGCCGCGAAGGAAGCGCCGCAGGGCGCAGCAGGAGGCTCAGATAAAGCCCTGTGCCGGCAGGCGAATAAAAGGATCTGCCGAGTCTTCCGCGTCCGGCGGTCTGTGAACCGGCCACGGCCGCAAAGCCTTCGGGAGCGCCCGATAAAGCCGCTTCGCGAACGCGTATGTTGGTCGAGTCGGTGACAGGGTATACGCTCAGCCCGATATCGGCGATCGAAGTGTCCAGATGTTTTCTGATACCGTTCTCAGAGAGTACGTCCGCGTCGGAGACCAGGCGGTAGCCCTTGTTCGATACCGCTTCGATGGCACAGCCGTCAGAGCGCAGCGCATTGACCGCTTTCCAGACGGCGGTACGCGAGATGCCCAGCGCTTCCGCGATGTCTTCGCCGGAGAGATATTTTTCCGTATTGCTTTCCAATAAACCGAGAAGCTTTTCTTTTGTATTCATAGATCCATACCATGGTGTGTGCGCATTTCTGCGCTTTTTTTGTCGACGGGAGTAAGTATAGCACAAAGAAAAAGATTGTCAACCACGAAAGAAGATGATGGTTGACAATCTCTTTTACTGTTTTGCGTATTCTGAGTAGCCCTTGCCGGTATACTTCTTAAAACAGCGGCCGAAATAATTCGGGTCCGGTATGCCGACTGCGGTAGAAGCCTTGTACATTTTCTAGTTTTTCTCGGCCAGTTCGATGGCCTTCTTCATGCGGCATTCGGTCAAGTATTCGAGGAAATTGCGGCCGGTTTCCTGCTTGAACTTGCGGGAGAGGTAGCTGGAGCTGAAACCGAACTGCTGCGCGACCGAAGTCAGATTGAGGCAGGAATCCGTATAATTGGCCTCGATGTATCGCATGATCCTGTCGCTGACCGAAGCGTCGTCACCGCTCTGATCGTCCGCGGCGTCCGCGGAACCGAACACCAGGGAATTGCGGTCTCCCAGACGCGCATCGAGGCGAGCCTTCACGCGCTGAAGCGTCTCGGTGACTTCGTCGCGGACCATGGGTTTGAGCATATAATCGAAAACCGGAAGACTCACGCATTTGCGTGCGTATTCGAATTTGTCGAAGGCGGTCATGATTATGATGATCAGATCGGGATAGTGTTTGGTCGCGACTTCCGTAAACTCAATACCGTTCATGAATGGCATCGATATGTCGACAAAAGCGATGTCCGGGCGCATGTCGTCTATGACATTGATGGCCTCGATACCGCTGGCGGCCTCCCCTACAACCTCCATATCGAGCGATGCCCAGTCGATGGAGGAACGCATCAGCTTCCTCACCGGCATCTCATCGTCGATCAGCATAACTCTGTACATCCTGTTTCTCCCCTCTGTTCAAAATATAATACCGGATCACCGGTTCCTGGGCTTTATCACGAATTCGACCTCGGTAAACTCACCCTGTTCACTCCTGATGCTGACCACATCGTCATTCTCACAGAAACCGCGTACACGCTCGATCGTTCCCCACAGACCGAAGCTGTCCGAAGTATCGTAGATGTCGGCGAAGGACGAGTCGGTGTCGCCGTTGTACTGCCTCTTTGAAAGTATCTCGTCTATCTGCTCCTGCGGCATGCCGATACCGGTATCATATACCGACAGATGCAGCAGACCGTCTACGAAGCGGCTGGAAATGCGGATCAGTCCCATCTCGCCCTTCAGCCTGATGCCGTGGTAGATACTGTTCTCGACTATGGGCTGGAGTATGAGCTTGGGGATCCTGCAGTTGAGCGTATCCTCGGCTATATCGTATTCATCGGTCAGGATATCGCCGTAGCGGAGCTTTTGCAGCGCCAGATAATCCTTTATGATGGTGTGCTCGGTCTTTAAGGTGATCTCTCTTTCGCCCTTGCTCAGGAAGTTGCGGTAGAAGCTGCCGAGTGTCTCCAGAGCCCTGTGAACATCCTCCGCGCCGGCCTCCATCGCGAGATATCCGATGGTCTCAAGCGAATTATACAGGAAATGCGGCTTTATCTGCTCGTGGAGCATGCGCATCTCTGCGCGGCGGATCGCTTTTTCGTTATCAAGGACTTTGTCGAAAAGGTCATTCACGCGCTCGACCATGCCGTTGTAAGCGTCT
>JAGCSS010000012.1 GCA_017964055.1 Lachnospiraceae bacterium | reverse complement strand
GGTACTTGTCCTTGAGCTCCTCAAATGCGTCGCTGATATAGTCATTCTTGTCCTCAAGAGTTTCCTCATAAAGAGTGGTGTAGAACTCCTTGTTCAGCTTCGCGAGGTTCTTGGGCAGACCTGCGTTGTACAGTGTAAGGTAATCTGCCTTCTTGCCTTTATTGATAGCGCTGACGATGTTGTTGATAGGGGTCTTGTAGCTGGCTGAGAACAGGCTCTTTAAGATCAGGAGCAGGATAACCACCGCTATACCGCAGCCGATCTTGATCAGCAGATCCTTGTGGCTCTTAGCCTTCTCTACAACACCTGAAACATCAAGAGTAACCGAATCCTTTTCGTTATCGATCACCGCACCTGCCTCGGCGCCGGCTTCCGTACCCTGCTCAGCGGCAGCTTCGGCAGCCTTCTTTGATTCCTCGCAGTCACATACTTCGTCATCGCCGAGCTGTTTACCGCAAAAACGACAAAACTTCATAATCTTTCCCTCCGTATTTTTTATATGGCTATTATTCGCTCAGAATAATCAATCCCTTTGTAAATGCAACTATGTATCCGTCCGCAGATATCAGGCTCCGGTCCCTTCGGCTTCGGGCTCCTCACCCGCTCCGTTTTCGGGGAACAGGATAGCTGCGGGTGCGTCCTCATTGACCGTATTCTCCTTAACGAGGAGGCTCCTGTCTTCGAACTTGGTCTTGTACAGCGACTCGAGCGAGTCAAAACCTACATAGAAGAGATCGCCCGAAGGTCCGTAGAACGCCTCTCCCGAAACGCCCCACCATGATGAATAATGGTTGGACGGACAATCATAAGAAGCCGGGTCGATCGTCAGCTTTCCGTCGTCCGAAAGAACGCCGTTATTGCAGCTCGCGTACCAGTAGAACGAGAACTCCCCGTCCGCATCGTTATGGGTCTTTACACGGAATATCTTGTAAACATAAGGTGTGTACTGGTCGGAATACCAGTAATCTTCCTCATATCCGAGCACAGTGCCCAGATCCTCGATCATTACCAGATCAGTCGCGCTCCAGCCGTCAACCAGCGAAACGATCGCATCCTTGCCGGCCTGTGTCAGACCCTCGAGACCCTCGGGTACGATATCCGCAACCGAGCCAGCCAGTACGACGAGTCCCTCAACCGTATACTGCTTTGAGCTCTCCGCTATTTTGAGTCCGTAATACTTAGCTGCGTATTCGTCGATCGGAGTGCCGTCGTATGCAGTCGCGGTAACCGTGATCACATCGCCGTTCTTCAGATCCGAAGTCTTGTCAAGAGCGTACTCCCAGTAGTAATAATAGCTGTCTGACCAGTCCGTCGAGATCTGTGCGGTACCGGACTCATCCATGCCCGAGTACTTGATCGTGATACTCGAGAAAGGATCGTAATCCTTAAGCTCCGTAAGACCCGAAACCACGATATCCTTTGTCAGGCTCGCAGGCTTCTCGCCCATGTTTGCCATATAGGCGTTAAGGTCCGTGTAGCTGTCTTTGTACCAATCGTCAAGCGATGCGGTAACCTTGACCGTATCGCCGTTCGAGAGGCCCTCGGTCTTGTCGAAGGTGTACTCGACATAGCCCTCGCCGTAAGCGTAATCGATGGTTCCGATGGTATCGTAACCGCCGTAGGAAATGTTGAGGTTTTTGAAAAGATCGACCTCATTGAGAGGAGTAAGTCCGCTGACCTTATGCTCCACATCGCCAAACTTAACGATGAGCTTGCACTCCTCCTCGAGCTCCTTGATGTCGTCCTCATCGATGTCCCATTCGAATGTAACGGTCTGTCCGTTCGAAACATCCTTAACGGTTTCGGGAGTGAGTGTCACGTTCTTGAGTATTTTTCTGGCTGCGGAGTAGCGCTCGTCCTTCATCTTGTCTTTGACGTCCTTGAGCATCTCCTTGTAATCGAACTCCGCTTTTGAGGTACCGATGCCGTCAAATCCCTGATCGGTGAACTCGACGAATTCGTCGGCGGTAACCTCGAGTTTTTTGCAGGCAGTCAGTATGAACGCTGCCGTAAGGATGATCAGCAGTCTGAGCACCCTTGAAAGATTCTTTTTCATTTTTTTGCTCCAAACTATATTCTATATTCTTTATCAAAAATGTGTCCCGGACCTGCAGCGTGCCGGGTCCGGGCAAACATCATGACCATATGTTATCTCAGGAAGTTGAGACTGCGCACAATGGCGGGTTCAACCGCTCTTCCGCCGCAGATCTGGAAGAAGCTGATGATCCTGATGACGAACAGCGCTGCGATCAGAACGAGCGCCGCGATCGGAACGATGATCGTCCAGCACAGAACGACAGCAGCGATCCATGTGAGCATCGAAGTCACGCTGATCTTGACCGCCTGTCTGATGTGGAACTTAAGGTAAGGCGACTCGGCACTCGCGAGGAGCGCGATGATGATGCCGATGGTACCCATAAGATAGCAGAGCATCGCATATACCTTATTGTCGGAAATATCCTGGGGATGAAACTCCATGGTATGATCGTAAATATCGATGACCGGCATGGGAGCAGCTCCGTTCAGGCCCGTACCGCACTGAGGGCAGAACGCAACGCCGTCCTCAACCTGCGCACCGCAATTGGGACAAAATGCCATAATTCTATACCTCCGTTCAAATCATAAAAAAACCATAAACAAAGTTTACTATATCGATATAGATAAATCAATCAAAAAAACACACCCTTAAGGTCAAAATCTTCTATTGCTTTTTCGCGTGTAAGCATTTATACTGTAATCACGAAAACGATTAAGGAGATTCGGACGGTGTTCCGTTTCTTCTCAATATTAGGCTGATTGGATAAACATTTGGAGGTTTACTATGAAGTACGGCTATTTTGATGACGACAGACGCGAATATGTCATCACGACTCCCGCCACGCCCCTGCCCTGGATCAACTATCTGGGCAATGACGGCTTTTACGGTCTGATCTCGAACACCGCAGGCGGCTATGATTTCTACCGCGACGCAAAGCTGCGCCGCATCACGCGTTTCCGCTACAACAACGTTCCCAACGATATCGGCGGCAGGATGTATTACATCAAGGACGGCAGCTGCACCTGGAGCCCTTCGTTCCTCCCCGCGGGAACCGAACTCGATTCCTATGAGTGCCGTCACGGCATGGGCTATACCGTATTCACCGGCAAAAAGAACGGCGTGACCGCAAAGCTTACCGCTTTTGTTCCGCTGGGCGATGCCTGCGAGCTCAATCGCCTCGAGATCGCCAACGATTCCTCCGAGACCAAGGAGCTTACGATCTACAGCTGCATCGAGTGGTGCCTCTGGAATGCGGTGGATGACGCGAACAATTATCAGCGTAATCTTTCGATCGGCGAGCTGGAGGTTGTAGGCAGCACGATCTATCACAAAACAGAGTTCAGAGAGCGCCGCGACCATTACGCTTTCTTCACGGTCAATGCTGACGTAAACGGTTTCGATACCGACAGGGATGTATTCCTGGGCGCGCGCCGCTCATGGGACAACCCCATCCAGATCGAGAACGGAGCTTCGGGCAATACGGTAGCCAGCGGATGGTATCCGATCGCTTCCCATCAGCTTAAGCTCACACTCGCTCCCGGCGAGAAAAAGAGCTATGTATTCCAACTCGGCTACGTTGAGGTTCCCCGCGATAAGAAGTTCGAGTCGAAGGGCGTCATCAACAAGGCTCCCGCACTCGCCCTCATCGGCAAATACAATACGGATGCCCGCGTAGAGGCGGCTTTCAAGGCTCTTGAGGAGTACTGGACCGATCTGCTCGGCATCTATCATCTGACCAGCGGCAATGACAAGCTCAACCGCATGGTAAATATATGGCATCAGTACCAGTGCATGGTTACGTTCAACATGAGCCGCTCGGCGAGCTACTGGGAGACCGGTACCGGCCGCGGCATGGGCTTCCGTGACTCGTGTCAGGATCTGCTCGGCTTCAT
>JAGCSS010000071.1 GCA_017964055.1 Lachnospiraceae bacterium | reverse complement strand
CGTACGCTCTTGCGGGATAAGTATTGAAATGCTATGATTATTTTATGCTGAAGGATGAAAAACAGGGAGGGATAAACTATGAAAATGTATTTTTACTATGGGGCAATGGGAGCTTCGAAATCTGCAAACGCGCTTATGACGCGCTTTAATTTTGAGGAAAAGGGCAAAAAAGTCGCTATGCTGAAGCCCAGTATCGATACACGTGACGGCGCCAACATCATCAGATCGAGAGCCGGTCTTCAGGCCGAGGCCATACTTATCGCTCCGGATCAGACCGTGCGCGAGGTGCTTCCCGTGCTGCCCGCATATTATGACAATATCATCGTCGATGAGGCTCAGTTCCTCACAAAGGCACAGGTGGACGAGCTGCGTGAGATCGTTGACGCAGGCACCATGGTAATGTGCTACGGACTCCGCGCGGATTTCAGGGCAGAGCTGTTTGAGGGCAGCAAGAGGCTGTTCGAACTGGCCGATAAGATCATCGAGATCGTTACGATGTGTCCCTGCGGCCGCAAGGCTACGATGAACGCACGCTACCGCGACGGCAAGATAATCTACGACGGAGAGCAGATCCTGATCGGTGCCGATGACCAGTACGTCGCGATGTGCCACAGGTGCTACATGAAGGGCGTAGTAAAATAAGACAAAGGAAGACATTGGGACGGTTCTTCTGTCTGCTTTAGTTCGCAGACAAAAGAACCGTCCCAATGTCTTCACGGAACCGAAGCACTGTTTGATTCGTCTAATATGCAGAATGGGGGTATTATGCCCCTTGATATGTTGCTGACACAGCTGAGGAGGAGATTATGAAGAATAGCATTCGAACTGTTGCTGCGTTAATAATGGTCGCTGCGATCCTCTGCGGCACGGCAGGCTGCACAGCAGCAGAGAAAAAAGCTAAAGCCGCCGACCTGATGGAAGGCGTTACCGCACAACCGGTTCCGGCAGGCAGAAAAGCAGTTGAGTTCAGCGCTGGCGTGAATGATTTTGCGGTGCGCTTGTTCCGAAGCTGCGAACAGACTGCAATGGGTGGTGAGAATATGCTGATCTCACCCATATCCGTGCTGCTCGCGTTGTCCATGACAGCGAACGGCGCCGATGGTGAAACGCTGGCGCAGATGGAAGAAGTACTGGGGATGAAGACCGGGGACCTGAATGAGTTTGCGTACTCTTATCTGAATTCCGGGTCGGATGATCCTAAGTACTTCGGAAAATTGGATCTGGCGAATTCAATATGGTTTACCTCGGATGAGGAGTTCAAGGTGAATAAGGATTTTCTGCAGGTGAATGCCGATCATTATTCACCTGAGATCTATTCCGCACCGTTCGACAGTTCAACCCTGAAGGACATAAATGATTGGGTTAAGAAAAAGACTGACGGCATGATACCGAGGATCCTCGATGATATACCCGAGGATGCGATAATGTATCTGATCAACGCGCTGGCATTTGATGCCGAGTGGCAGACGATCTATAAGGAAAATCAGGTGCGCGACAGCGACTTTACCGACGCCGCCGGTAACACTAAAAAAGTGCCGTACATGTATGTGACGGAGAACGTCTATCTTGAGGATGAGAACGCTGTTGGGTTTATTAAGTATTACAGGGGCAAAAAATATGCTTTCGCCGCGCTTCTCCCCAATGAAGATCTTACGCCGGCAGGGTATATTGAAACGCTTACCGGAGAGCATCTGAGAGACATGCTCTCGAATGCGGAGCGGTGTGAAGTCAGAACATCGATGCCTAAGTTCAAGACCGAGTATTCCGCAGAATTGTCCGGTATTTTGGAATCCATGGGCATGCCGCTGCCGTTTGATAAAGAAAAAGCCGATTTCTATAAGATCGGGACATTTAACACTCCCGATTATGTGATCTATATTTCCAGGGTTTTGCATAAGACCTTTATCGAGGTTGATGAGAAGGGGACCAAGGCCGGTGCCGCGACAGTGGTTGAGATGACGAAGAACGCTACCGCGCTCATGATAGAGAAACCCCAACCCAAAGAGGTCTATCTGACCAGACCGTTTATTTACATGCTTATTGACGCGGAAGCGAACATCCCGCTCTTTATCGGCGTGATGAACGATCCGGAGAAGTAATTGACAGGGGGTAGGAAAATGTTTAGTGAATATTGGGGTTTTTTGATCGTTCGCGGTGTGATCTTCGTGATCGTGGGTCTGCTCCCGGTCGCTTTTGTTCTGGGGATAAGGGCGGAGAAGTTTAACAAAAAGCGGGGTGGGATATATCTGCTGGCGATCCTGCTGATCGTTCTTCTGGTGCCTGTTCCGATGAGATACAAAGACGGGGGAACGCTGGAGCTTAACGCGCCTCTGTACCGTGTGATCAAATGGAAGGCGATGGGGATCTACAGTAAGACATATGATGACCATATAGACGATTACTGGCTTGAGAAGCTGGAATTTCAGCTGATACCCCGGAATATGAAGAGTATCGGTGAGGTGCTTGACGAGTACAGGGAAAAGCTGGAGAACGGCGAGGAAGTAAAGGGCGTTCACATATATCGGGGAGAATTTGTTTCATCGGAGAATAACACGCCT
>JAGCSS010000011.1 GCA_017964055.1 Lachnospiraceae bacterium | reverse complement strand
CCGGAATATGGATCGCCCAGTCGGGATGTGCGCGGTACAGGTCGGAATCGGGAGAGATCATCTCGGGCTCCATCCAGATACCGAACTTCATGCCGAGCTTGTTGACCTCATCGACCAGGTATTTGAGGCCACCGGGGAGCTTATTCTCGTTGACCACCCAGTCTCCGAGTGAATTGTCGTCAAAATTGCGCTTTCCGAACCACCCGTCGTCCATGACCAGCATCTCGATGCCGAGCTCGGAAGCCTCCTTCGCGATGGCGATCAGCTTCTCAGTGGTGAAATCAAAGTAGGTAGCCTCCCAGTTGTTGATCAGGATCGGCCTGCGGATGTTCCTGTATTTGCTGCGGATCAGGTGCTTACGGTAGAGATCGTGGAAGGTCCTCGACATGGCTCCGATGCCCTCATGTGAGTACACCATGACAACCTCAGGTGCCACAAACTCCTCGCCCGTATGCAGATTCCAGCAGAAATCCTCGGGGTTGATGCCCATCATGACCCTGACGGTCTTGAACTGCGACTTCTCCGCCTGCGCGATGAAGTTGCCCGAATATACGAAGTTAAAGCCCCATACTTCGCCGGCGTCCTCGGTCGTGTTCTTATCGAGGAGCGCGATGAACGGATGCTCCTGATGGCTCGACTCGCCTCGTTTGCTGGAAACATAGTGTTTTCCGTAGCCGAGCTTATTACGGTCGATCGTTCTCTCTCTCGCCCACGAGCCGTGCAGGAAAACAGTATCGTAATCGCCTTCTTCAAAATCTACACATGTAGAAAGAACCTTTGTCAGCTTTATATTTGCGTATTTACCGGTATTCTTGACCCTGACACTCCTCGTGATCGCGTCGACATCCTCGAAAACGGTGTAGATCAGCGTAACCTCGAGTCCGTTGTATGGATCATCGGCAATGATCTCGAGCGTGGTACACTCGTCATCCTTTCCGAAGGTCGCGGGCATGCCCTTGATCGCGGGCTTTCCCGAATAGATGATATGCGAACGGTATTCGAGCGAGGTCGCGGTATAGCCCTCGGGATTGAGTACCTTGAAGGCGTCGTCGCGGAAATCGCCGAGTCCGTGCGTCGCATACTCAAAAGGCATGCAGTCGTTGAAGGAGCAGCGCTCACGCTCGTTGTTCGAGGGAACCGCCTTTCCGAAATCGGTGCGGGTCAGGTCCGCGGTGCGGTAGTCGGACAGCCTCCTGCCGTAATACATGTGCAGCATGAAGCCCTCTTTGTCGACCAGCTCGAACATGTAAGTCGAGTTCGGCGTGTCCAGTTTGAAGATGCGTTCGTTCTCGTAATAAACAATGCCCATTCGTAAACCTCCGGATTATATTTTATGTTTACCGCATCTGACGCGGTAATATCTGCCGTTATGCCCTCGCCGCTTTTTTCCTGCTCTCCATGAATTCGGGTAGCGCGGCTTTTCCCATCTCGGTAACGGGACGTATCCATTTCGCGGAATACATGTGTATCTGCATTATAACATATCTGATCGGCTCATCGACATAGCAGAATGCAAAAGTCAGCAGCACCGGCGCTTTTGCGACCAGACCCGAGATGCATACGCAGGGCAGCAGCATCGCGTACATGAAAACGATCTCCAGCACCGTGCCCGTAACCGCGTCTCCGGCAGAACGGTAGGTGTCGTTCTGCGCCCAGTTGCCCATTCGGATAATGGCCGCAATGCAGTAGATTATCAGCATCCCGGCACCGTAATAATACGAGTCGCCGCTGAGGCTCATCGCCGTAAGTATCGGCGACCTCAGTGCCACCAACAGCAGCCCGACCGCGGCTATCGTGCCCTGGCACAGATATATCAGCCTCCATGCGCGCTCGAAAGCCTTCCGGTGCTCGCCTGCGCCGACATTGGCTCCGACCAAAATGGACGCCGCATTGGAAAATCCCGCGAAGAATCCGATCACCATGCCTTCAAGCGTCCTGAATACCGCATAAGCCGCGATCGCTTCCTCGACCTGTCTGCCCATTACGATGCTGATCACCATGTTTCCGATACCGATGAGCAGCTCGTTGCAGATGATAGGGAAGCATTTTTTCAGGTACTCCGTGACTCTCTCCCTTGTCCATCTGAAATGCCCCTTAAAGCGGAAAATATAGGGCGAGCCGACAGCCTTTGCCAGAACGAAGGTGCATACGGCATTGACGATCGATGCGCATACCGTAGCCAGCGCCGCACCCCTGACGCCCATCGCGGGTGCTCCGAGATGTCCGTAGATAAATACCCAGTTGAGGAAAATGTTGGTGCAGACCGACGCGATCGATGAATACATCGGGATCCTGACCCTCTCGGTCGACCTCAAAACGCTGCACATGACCATGGAATAAACCATGATCGGATAGGAAAACGCCGCTATGCGGAGATATTCTACACCGATAGTGCGAATGCTCTCCTTATCGGTATACAGCTTCAATACCGTCACCGGGAAAAAGTGCCCGAGGACTCCGAAGATGACGCCGACCGTCATCATGCAGGTAAAGGTCATGCCGTACGACCACTCTATGCCCTCGTCGTCACGGCTCCCCCAGAACTGCGAGAAAAACAGCATGCCTCCGCCCACAAAACCCCAGTAGCACGCGAACATCAGCGAGGAAAACTGCGCACACAGTCCGACCGCGGCCACGTTGATCTCTCCGAGCTTTCCGATCATCATCGTGTCGATCATGCTGCCCGTAGTCGTAAGCAGGTTCTGCAGCGCCACAGGGATCGCGATGATCGCCACGCTGCGTATAAAATCAAGCCAGTTGAATTTTCTGTCCTTTATATTGCTCATTGTTGTATCTCTTTTTCTCCGAATATCAGCCGCACGGGATGCGCGGCTCCGAAATACTATTCTAAACGGAAAACCGCGCCTTTTCAATGTACTTTCCCTGTGAGAATACTGATTTTCTTGTTTTTATCCCATGTTGAGACTATACTGAAGCTGAATATCAGACTGCTGTCTGTCGGGAAGGATATTTGAAATGTACGATTTTACTCAGATACTTGCATTCTTCATGTTTTACGCGGTGGTCGGATGGGCTGTCGAGGTAGTATACCACGCGGTCACAACAGGGCGCTTCATAAACCGGGGCTTCCTAAACGGCCCTGTCTGCCCTATCTACGGAGTCGGCGCGGTGATCGTCATACTCCTGCTCACGCCGCTTTCCGATAACCTGCTGCTGCTGTATGCCGGCTCGGTCCTGCTGACCTCCGTCCTCGAATTCATCACCGGTTTCATACTCGAAAAGATCTTCCACCAGCGCTGGTGGGACTACACCGACGAGCATTTCAACATCATGGGCTATGTGTGCCTGCGGTTCTCGCTGATGTGGGGCTTCGGATGCGTGTTTGTAATGAAGATCATACAGCCCGCGGTTATCCTTACGGTCGAAAAAGTGCCGGACACCCTGCGGAATATCTGCTTTATCGTGTATTACGGGCTGTTTGCCGTTGATATAGTCATAACCGTTGCCGCTCTGGCCAAGATACAGGCCCGCCTGCGCCTGGCCAACGACGCCGACCGGCTGCTGAACCGCATCGCCGAGATCATCGGCTCGCGCCTCACCACCGGCACATTAAAGAGCATGCAGGAGCTGCAGGAACACAAGGAGCAGTTTGAGGAGCTTAAGACAAGAGCAGGAAAAGCAACGGCCCGTATCTCGGAAGGTTATGAAGATTTCAGAAAAAAGGCCGAAGTACGGACAGCCGAACTCGAGAAACGCTACGAAGAACTCCGCAGCAGGGCTCTCTCCTGCCACAGACTCGAGAACTGGGATCGTTTATCATTTGTCCAGAAACGTCTGGAAAAAGCCTATCCCAATCTTGACCTGAAACGCCTCATGCATATTAGCATGTCCGAGAAACTTAAAAAGATCCGCACCAGACTCGAAGATTATCTTTCCCGAAAGGAAAACTGAGCACAAAGAGACAGTAGTAAGACATAGGGACGGATCTTCTGTCTGCGAACCGCGCAGACAGAAGATCCGTCCCTATGTCTTATTTTCCATTTTTTCAATGTCTTGCCCTGCGCTGCTCCGTAATGTGCGCGTGCATCTTCAGTATCAGCTGCATCGCCGTACTGATTACGATGATGCCGAACGCGATCGCGCCAACCTCCATAACGAGCTGATGTCCGTAAAAACGCACCTGCCCGCTGTTGTCCATTACCAGATTGGTCATCATCCTGTAGAGATCGCCTCCGGGCACCATAGGCACCAGCATCGGTACGAGCAGGATGATAACGGGCGTTTTGGCGATGCGGGCCATTATCTCGGCAAACGCCATGATTGCCATCGTTGCCACGAAGCAGGCCAGGAATACATTTTCCGTCTGTGTGAAAACGATCAGATATACTCCCCATGTGATCGCGCCGCCGACTGCGGTGATGATCAGTTTGCGTCCGTGAATGTTGAAAAGCAGCGAGAATCCTATGGCCGAGAAGACCGCTGCTATTATCTGTACCAAATAAGTCATAGCGTCCCCTCCGTCATTTAAATATCAGCATGGCCGAAACGCAGCCCACGGCTATCGCAAAGGCCTTCAGCAGTGCATCGCATATTCCCATGAGTCCCGCCACCGTATCGCCGGTGATGACATCCCTGATCGAAGTCGTGAGCGCGAGTCCCGGTATCAGCAGCATGATATTGCCCATGATTATACTGTCCATCGTGGCGGCTTCGACAAAATGCGTCACGCCCTGGACGCACATCGTCATTACAAAGGCACTGACCAAAATCGCTATGATCGGACGGATCTTGAGCCTGTCCGAGAAAAGCATGCAGGTGACCAGTATTATGCTCACCGCGCCAGAGATCAGTGCTTCGACCCAGTTGCCGCCGAAAAATACGGTAAATGCCGTGGCCGATACGACCGACGCGATATAACGCATGCGTTTTCCGTAATGTCTGGTATTCTCGGCGATATCGGCGATCCGGGCCTTAAACTCTTCGAGCGGCACCGGATGTGCGCAGATCTGTCTGGACAGCTCATTGGCGCGAGCCACCTTCTCCAGATCTACCGCAGCCACACTTACCCTGCGCGTCTGCGTATAAACGCGGCCGTCATTTGAAATGACGGTCAAAGAGATCATGTTGTTGATCGTAAATATCTCGACTCTCTCAAACTCATACGCGTGTCCGATCCTGCGGATCGTGTCCTCCACGCGGTTAACCTCGGCGCCCGCACGCAGCATCAGCTCCCCCAGATTCAGGAAGCAGTCGATCATGCGGTCGCCGTCGGTATTGTAATTATTGCTCATTCCTCTGTCCTGCACTCAAATGGTTATTTTTTTTCACCGACTATCAGTTTGACTTCCACAGGCCGTGCAGATTGCAGTATTCATAGGCTGCAACAAACTTATCGTCGTCTGTGAGCATAAACTCGACAACGGGCTTATCACCGGGCTTGAGAACCTTTCTCTGCGCGCCCTTTTCGGTCTCGATCGCGATCCACTCGATGTAGTGCGCGTCAAGCATGGGATGCTCAACGGAACCGACCGCTACGGTAACCTTATTGCCTTCGATCGTAACTACTGGCACATGCTTTTCCAGTGCGCCGTCAGATGTACCCGGTATCAGTTCCTTCATCTTCTCTCCGCAGCAGATCATCGGAACACCGGATTCCTTTACCATACCCACAAAATTACCGCAATGCTCGCAAACAAAAAACTTCATACAAAGCCTCCTATTCAGGTAAAAACAAGCGTTATGCGCGCAGGCAGCCTGCCCGCGCACATGATCCGCATCAACGCACTTATCATACCTCATAACCCGCTGTTTTTCAATCCATATCGGGAGACACGGGGACGGTTCTTTTGCCCGCACAAAAAAGGACACCGCACGATGTGCGGTGCCCCTGAAATCTTACAGATCTTGTTTATTCACCGGTAACGGTATTCGCGCCTGTCACGGTATTCGCATCTGCCTCGGGATTCAGCTCCATGATCGTCGATACATTGTCGCTGCCCATGTAGGTATGAGGAAGTGTGCCGTTCCAGTTGGTTACATAATAGTAATTAACAAGCTCGGGATACTCTGCGAGCATCTTTCCCAAGTTGCCCATGATCGCGGCATCCTTCTGGCCCTGATACTCGGCTGCGTCTGCACCGATCTTTGCAACCTCTGCATCTGCCTGCGCTGCGATGATCTGTGCCTGTGCCTGTGCCTCCGCATGGATCTTAACCTTCTCTGCGTCAGCCTCAGCCTCGATGATAGCCTGCTCCTGCTCTGTCTGTGCACGGAGCTTGTTCTGCTCTGCTACCTGCTTTGCCTCAACCGCATTTGTGAACGAATCTGTGAAGTCAATGTCCTCGATAGAGGTGCTTACCAGCTGAACATTGTACTGTGCGAGCGAATTCGCAAGGATCGCTTCAACCTCTGATGAGAGGCTGCCTCGCGACGCGATCAGATTTTCCGCATTGTACTTTGCGAACACGCCCTTGACCGCCTCAAGGATCTTGGGCTGTACTACCTTTTCAAAGTAGTCAACGCCGATGGTCTTGTAGATCGTCTGAGCGTTTGCCTTGTCAATCTGGTAGTTTACCGTATATACCAGAGATACTTCCTGAATATCGCTCGAGAAGCAATTCAGCGGAAGCGAAGCCTTCTGGGTACGGTTATCCATGTTGATGACCGTCTTCCAGGGAAGTACGAAATGTACGCCCGCCTCGTAAGTGATATCTTCAACACGTCCGAACGTTGTAACCACGCCGGTATGTCCGGTAGGAACGATCCTTACGCAGCTGCCTATGCAAAAAGCAATGGCCAGTACAAAACATAAAATACTTACCAGCCCTGTTGTGCCGCGTCCGCCTTCCGTAGCAACGTTCTTTTTCATAGCCATTAGAGTCAGTCCCACTACTGCGAGTACAACTGCTACTACAATTCCTGTCATCTCTTTGCCCTCCTGATAAATGACTGCGTCTCTCTGCAGCAAACCGATGCTGCGTGACGTTCTTTACTTGATGTGTTCAGTATAAACATTATCAAGTATACGATAAATATCCAAAAAAGCAAATTATGACATTCTAATCCGCCATCCGCATATCAGATCGCTGCCATCAGTGTATGAAGGATACGGTACAGATCTGCCGCGTCCGCAGGATCGATCTTCAGGCAGGCACCCATCTTTGCGGGTATCGCAAGCGCCTTTTCGCGCAGCGCGAGACCTTCATCGGTCAGTGAAACGATAAGATTCCTCTCATCATCCTTCGCGCGCGTACGCGTCACATATCCCTTTGCCTCAAGAGTTTTGAGCAAAGGCGTCAGTGTTCCCGAATCAAGATACAGCTGCTTTCCGAGCTCCTTAACACTTAAGGCGCCCTTATCCCAGAGCGCCATAAGCGTAATGTACTGCGTATATGTTATGTCGAGTTCGTCCAGAAAAGGCTTATACTTCCGAACGATTTCCTTCGAACATACGTAGAGGGGAAAACACAGCTGATTGTCGAGTTTCAGACAATCATACTTATCCATGATATCCTCCAAGATCGTATCTCGTTATGATTTATTTACCGATCTCCGCAAGAACCTTCTCGCGAACATCCTTCATATCCTTTGTGGGCTCGAATCTTGCAACGATCTCACCCTCGCGGCTGATGAGGAACTTGGTGAAATTCCACTTGATGTTGCCGTTGTTCTTGTAGTCCTTATCCATAGCCTTAACTACAGGGCCGAGAACCAGCTTTGCGGGACCGTCGAAGCCCTCGAACTTGGTGTTCGAAGTAAGCCACTTGTACAGCGGGATAGCGTTCTCGCCGTTAACCTCGATCTTCGAGAAACGAGGGAAGGTTGTATTATACTTAAGGGTGCAGAACTCATGGATCTGGCCGTCATCGCCGGGAGTCTGGTTTCCGAACTGGTTGCAGGGGAAATCAAGGATCTCGAAGTCCTTATCCTTCAGCTCATCGTAGAGATTCTGAAGAGCCTCGTACTGGGGAGTGAAACCGCAGCCTGTAGCGGTATTAACGATAAGGAGCACCTTGCCCTTATACTCTGAAAGCTCTCTAACCTCGCCGCCGGGTACCTTTGCATTAAAATCATATACGTTCATGTTAAATCCTCCTTCTGCTGTGCAGATGTGTTGGGTTGACTGGTTTCTTACGTTGTTTGATTGATTACAATCGAATTGTACACAATCAAATTAATTTTGTCAACCCCTTTTTTAAAACTTTTTTATTTTTTTCAAAACAGGCGTATAAAAAACAAGGGGACGGAAGAACCGCCCCCTTGTCTTATTGCATTTATTCCACGCTGTCGATCAGCTTCTGTACAGCTGCGGACAGCTCCTTTATGCGGCGTCCTGACTCATCCGCCGAACCGCTCACCGTATAATAGTAGAACTTGATCTTCGGCTCGGTGCCCGAAGGTCTCATCGCGAACCAGGTCTCGCCGTCGGTCATCTTGAATATGATCGCGTTCTGCGCGGGAATGTCCGACCAACCGTTGATGAAATCCCTGATCTCGCCGACACTGAACTCTCCGAAGCTCTTCGGCTTGCCTGCCCTAAAAGCATCCATGATGCGGCCGATGCGCTCCTGGCCTTCCTTGCCCTGCAGCACGATCGATACCTGGGACTCTCCGAAGAAACCGTAGCGTTTATAGAGCTCGTTCAGTACATCGGTCAGGGTCTTCCCCTGCTTGCGGTAATATGCCGCCATCTCAGTGATCAGCATACCTGCCGCGATACCGTCCTTGTCTCTTACGGCCTCGCCGGGCGCGCATCCGATGCTCTCCTCGTATCCGAAGAAATAGCTGTATCCGTCTGCCTCCATCTGAGGGATCTTGCCGCAGATATTCTTAAATCCGGTCAGGGTATCATAGACCCTGATGCCGTAATCCTTACATATGGTACGTCCGAAATCGCCGGTAACGATCGAAGTGATCATGGCTGCCTTTGCGGGAAGCTTGCCCGTGGCCTTAAGTCCCTCTGCCATGTACGCGATGATCAGTCCGCCGGTCTGGTTGCCGTTAAGCGGCGTAAATCCGCCCTTGCCGTCCGAGATCTCGATAGCCATGCGGTCCGAATCGGGGTCGGTAGCGATCAGTACTTCTGCTCCGCTCGCCGCGCCCAGCTTCTCCGCGATCTCAAACGCCTGGGGATTCTCGGGGTTCGGGAAGGGTACCGATTTAAAGTCGGGATCGGGATCCTTCTGCTCGGGAACGATCGTGAAATTCTTAAATCCGCGGTCCGCAGCCGCCTGCATCATCGGGATGCTGCCGGCTCCGTTAAGAGGCGTGTAAACGACCGAAACATCCAGATCGAGCTCACTGTCGTCACGGATCGCCAGACCCTTTACATAGTCGAGATAATCCCTGTCCATCTCCTCACCGAGCATAACGATCGTGCCGCCCGCTACGGCGTCCTTTAAAGGAATGCACTTAAACTCGTCAAACATGTCGAGCGCCTGGATCTCAGCCAGCATGCCGTCCGAAACCTTGCCCGAGATCTGCGCGCCGTCGGCCCAGTAAACCTTGTAACCGTTGTATTCCTTGGGATTGTGGCTCGCGGTCATATTGATGCCCGCTACAGCATTCAGCTTTCTGTCAGCAAAGGTAAGCTCGGGAGAGGGACGGAGCGAAGGGAAGATATACGCTTTGATCCCGCTGCCT
>JAGCSS010000070.1 GCA_017964055.1 Lachnospiraceae bacterium | reverse complement strand
CGGTGTATCCGAGCCTTTCGAGGTCACCCGAAAGCGATGAGATATCGCCCGAGAGGAGCCTGCCCGCGTCTTCCTCACAGTAATAGTTCATACCGAGACTTGTGTCCGCCAGATCGAGATGGATATCTATCAGACCGAGATTCGGCATGTTCAGGTGCAGCAGAGCGGTCACATGCCCGTCGGCACGGGCGTGTCCGCTGCGGTTCGTGTACACATAAAGCCCGCCCTCGGCGTTTTCGTTCTGCAGCTTAAGAGGCAGCTCGATATGCGGATTCATGCGGTTAAGGGCGTTGAGCATCGAGGTATCGCGCTGCGCCTGGGATGCCTTTGAGGCCAGGGCGGAATGTGAACCGTCCTGCTCGGCGGCGTCTTTTACTTTTTCGAAGAACTCGGTCGTGCGCCTGTAGAGCGCCCTGATGTTTTCCTTTGAGAGTTTCTCGGGAGAGGTCGAGAGCGAGTTCTTGAGGAGCTGTTTTACATCCTTTGCGGAAAGCTGCCTGAATGCCTCGGGCATGCGCGGGATCTCGGCTTTTGCGGTTTCCGCGGAGCTTTCTGCGGCTTCGTCCGCCTGTGAGGCCAGAGCGTTCGCGAGCTCGTCAAAGTCCCTGAAATTGTAGTCGTTCCTGCCGCTGATATCCTCGTGCAGACGGAAGGACATTATCTCGGAATTGGCCATATCGACGGCGTCGGGAGGAAGGTTTTCACCTGATGTGATCACCTCACCGCTCTGACGCGCTGCACCTGCCAGAGCCTGTCCGTCACTTCCGAGAGTCTCACCCTGACCGCTTTCCATGCCGGAGAGGGCACCCGAGAGCGAGCTGCCGGCCCCGTCCGAGCCGGGACCTGCGGTGGCATCCTTCGTGATATTGTCGGCGCTGGTCGCCACGGTGCGGTAGGGCATCGTTTCGGGCTGTATTGCGGGGGCCGCGCCTGCCATGCCTGCCATCTGGGCGCCCGATGCAGCAACTGCGCCGGGAGTGGCGGCTGCTGCGCCGGCCGTATTTGCGGCTGTGCTGTTGGCGGCGGCCTGGACGTTTACGGTCTGCGCTGCGTTGGCTTCAGCGCCCTGCGCCTGCTGGGCTTCGGCCGGTGTTCCCTCCGCGGCCTGTGCCTGCGCTGCTGCGTCTGCGGCGGCTGTATTTGCCTCGTTTACGGAATCGTACACAGCCTCAAAAACTGCCTGTCTGATCGAATCGGCGAGTTCCGGAGAGGTCGTGGGATCGGAGAGCACGGTCTCGATCATGTCTGCGAGCGCATTGACGTCGGAGGTCATGACCATGCCGTTGTTCATGAATTCATTGACTGTAGCCACGGATTCGGCATTGACCGGGATATCAGCCCGTGCCATAGCCATCAGGGCATCGAGCCCGGATTCGGGATATGCTTTTGCCTGCGCGGCAAAATATCTGAGGCTCTCGCGGCTGATGGAAAGATTATTCTCGATCAGGGCATTGGCCAGTGCGATATTCGCGCTGCTTTCAGCGAGTCCCGCGGCTTTGAGCGCCTGCAGAACGGTCGCGGTGGCAGACTGGGTATGCGCTGCGTTCCTGTCGTCCATGAGCTGTTCCATCAGCTCATCGGCGGCTGTGAGACCTGCGTTTGCGGCTGCTTCCGCAGTACCCGAAGACGCAGCCGTACCCGCTCCCGTATTTGCGGCAGCGGTCGTTTGCGCCTGGGTCGGCGAGAATATATTGTTGAACATGTTGATGTTGGTCATTGTCAAAGCCTCTCTTTGTGCATGGAGGAGCGAATGTAAAGTGCTCCTTGCCCTACTCGCTATATCGGCCAAAAGAGAAATAATCTTAACCTTTATACACAAAAACGAAATGAGTTGAGCTGCCGCAGACATAATGCTATGATAAATATGAAACGGAAGGCGGGAAAATATGATCAGATCCACACTTTGCTATATCGAGCGTGACGGCTGTTACCTCATGCTTTACAGAAATAAGAAAAAGAACGATCCCAATGCGGGCAAATGGGTCGGCATCGGCGGGAAATTCGAACCGGGAGAGAGCGCGGAAGAGTGCCTTCTTCGTGAAGTACGCGAGGAGACGGGCTATACGCTGACATCTTATACATTTCTCGGAGTCGTGGAATTCAGGAACGACGCATGGGAAGACGAGGACATGTATCTTTATCTGGCTGACGGGTATCGTGAGGCAGGGGAGAGCAGGGCAGCGGTAGACGGCGATACGGTAAGCCGCACAGATGCGCCCGGCTGCGATGAAGGGGACCTCAGATGGATCCCGAAGGATGAGATCCTGAACCTCAATCTCTGGGCCGGTGACCGTTATTTCCTAGAGCCGATGCTGAGAGGCGAGACGGATCTGAACATGCGGCTGACATACTCGGGGGATACGCTCATATCGGCTGAGAGACGATCCCGATGTCCTTGAGGACGAAAAACACAGACGGAGTATAAACGGGGACCCGGGTAGAAAAAAGATCAAAGGATCAAAAAACAACCGAAGGAGAAAAGCTATGAAAGAATTCAGGGGAACATTGCTCAGATCGATATGCGCCGGAGCCGCGATAGCGCTCGGCGGAACCGTTTTTCTGGCATGCGAGAACAAAGTGGCCGGAGCGTTTCTGTTCTCGGTCGGACTGCTCACCGTGCTCGTGTTCGGATTTGATCTGTTCACCGGAAAGGCCTGCAACGAAGCGTTTATCAAAAAGCCTCAGAAGCTCGCCCTCATATGGCTCGGCAACCTGATCGGAGCCGTGCTGTTCGGACTGGCGGTATCTACTCATGCCAATCTGTTCGCGGCGGCACAGACCGTTGTGGCGGCGAAGCTTGCCAAACCTTTTTATATAGTGATCATCGATGCGCTCATCTGCGAGTTCTGCATAGCGATAGGAGTGAGGGGCTATGCAAAGGCTGAAGGCTTCGGCAAGTACCTCGCGGTTGTGCTCGGAGTCATGGTATTTATCCTGTGCGGAGCGGAGCACGTGGTGGCGGATATGTTCTATCTGGCGGCGGCGAGAGCCTCGGATTTTGCGGATATACTGCTCTTCCTGCTGTGGGCTACTATCGGCAATACCCTGGGCGGTATCGTATGGTGGCTGGCCGAGAGGGGTACGGCGCCAAAAGCTTAATATAAAGGTTTTTTCACAAAACAGAATATATACAGGTTAAGCACTTACATTTTTGTGAAACAAGGCGTGCCGCGGCGGGCATGCCTTGTTTTGTTTAAAGTGCAACATTTTTTTGATGGACCGACAGTTATTTTTGTTGACAAGTTCAATATTATGCCGTATTATTGTAACAAGAAAGAAACGAGAGGTTTTTTTTTTGACATTTAGATGAAAGCGCTTACATTCAAACAGTACAGAACAGCCAATATCATTCTCCTGACTCTGATCTTTGTTGTCCTCGAGTCGGCCGTGACTCTCGGCGCGAATCTCTGGTTCAGGGAGCTGCCTTACGTGCTCTCGCTGGCGGTGTTGTTCGTTTCACTCGAGATGATGAGGTGGCATGCCTTCGCCGCGGTCGCTGCGATCGCCTCGGCGCTTGCCTTCTGCGCGGCTTCGGGCGCACAGCCCCGGCAGTATCTGATCTACTCGGTCGGGAATCTTTTCATGCTGTTCGCCCTGATCTTCCTGAAGAGGATCGGACGTGAGAGGGTACGGCAGAGCGCACTGCTCTCGATCGGATATGTCATGACGGCATATCTGCTGGCACAGCTCGGACGCTGGATCGTATCGCTGTTCTTCGGGGCGGACTTAAGGATGCTCGTGCAGTTTATCACCACCGATTCGTTGAGCGCGCTGTTCGCTGTTATCGCTGTTTTGATCGTAAGAAATCTCGACGGGGTCTTCGAGGACCAGAAAACCTACCTCCTGCGGCTTGAGGCCGAAAAGAACGGTGAGGAGGGCAACAGGGAAGAGGATTACCGTCACTGATACATTTCCGGATATATTTATCATTATTTGTGCTCTTGCACGGAACGGAGTCATATGAAATCTAACGCAGCTGATTATCTGATCTATGACGAGACTACCGGGCTCTATCATGAGGATCCCGAGCAGGCGGTCAGGGACGATGTCGAAAAGCATTACTGGCTGGGCGTTTTAAGAGCGGTCATCAAGGACTGGCGCCTGTACCTGATGCTCGTACCCATGATCCTGGTATTCCTTTTCTGGCGTTATTTCCCCATGTACGAACTGCTGGGCTGCTTTAAGATCTACGATGTCGTAAAGCCTGTTTCGGAGCAGTTCTACTCGGGATTCTCCGCATTTAAGACTCTTATCGTGGGTTCTGAGTCGGTACGCTTCTGGAGGGCTCTGCGCAATACATTCCTGCTGAGCTTCTACGGACTGTGCTTCGGCTTCCCGATGCCTATCATCATTGCCCTTTTCTTCAATGAGATCAGGTCGAACATCGCACGAAGCGTATACCAGGTACTCACTTATCTCCCCAAATTCATGTCGACGGTTGTCATGACATCCCTTGTTACGCTGCTCGTTAAGCAGGGCTCGCTGACTTCGGGCATGGGCGTTATCTCGCAGCTTTTCGTATCCCTGGGCTGGATCTCCGAGGAGGTCGGACAGGCGGGACTACTCAACAATCCGTCCTTCTTCCGCGGCATCTACCAGATCAGCGGTATCTGGGAGGGCGCCGGCTATGACAGCATAGTTTATTTCGCGGCGATCATAGCTATATCGCCGACGAGCTACGAGGCCGCGCAGATAGACGGCGCGGGTAAAATGGCACAGATGCGGTACGTGGTGCTCCCGAGCATCCTCTCCACGATAGTCATCATGCTGATCACGCGTATCGGATCGCTGCTCAGTATCGGCTACGAGAAAGTACTGCTTCTCTATAATCCGAACACCTACACCACGGCAGACGTTGTTTCGACTCTTTCCTACAGACTCGGTATCGAGGGCGGATGGAAAGGCGTTGCTTCCGCCGCCGAAATGATGAACAACGTAGTCGGCATGCTTCTCGTGATCGGAGCCAACACGATCGCGCGGAAAGCATCGAACGTATCACTGTACTGATCACGGAATGGAGTAGATCACTGTTATGAAAAGACGATTGGAAGTATCCGAGCTTATATTCAAGGTCATAAGCTACCTCCTTTTGACGATCTTCGCGCTGAGCTGTCTGTATCCCTTTGTTTATGCGATATCGGCGGCCGTCAGCGGCAGGTATTTCGTAGAATACAACAAGGTCGTGCTCTTTGCGAAGGAGGTTCAGTTCGACGCTTTCAAGCAGATGTTTTCGAGCAATCTGTTCTGGAACGCGTACTCGAATACACTGTTCCTGACATTCTACGGAACGCTCTGGTCACTCGGGATCTCGATCCTCGGCGCCTACGCTCTTTCCAAAAAGCGCCTGCTTTTCCGTAAGACCTTTAACTTTTTCCTGGTATTCACGATGTGGTTCTCGGCGGGACTCGTACCCCAGTATCTGAATTACATCAATACCAAGAAGGTATTCAATTCGGTCGGGATCATGGATGACAAATGGCTCGTAGTCATTGCGATGGGTATGGCTGCCATGAACATCATCCTGCTGCGCAACGCCTTCGAGGGCGTGCCTTCCGAGATCGAGGAGGCGGCGATCGTTGACGGAGCGACAGAGTTCCAGGTGCTTAACAGGGTATATATCCCGATGAGCAAGTCCACCATCGCGACGGTTGCGCTGTTCTTCGGCATCTCGCGCTGGAACGGATATTTCTGGGCGAGACAGATGATCTCGGATTCAAACGAGCATCCGCTGCAGGTATTCGTACGACTCAAACTCGAGGAGTACACCGATGCCGAGCTCATGGCGGGCTGGAACAAGAGCTACGCTTCGGATTCGGTCATCTACGCGCTGATCGTCTGCTCGATCATACCTATCTTAGTTATTTATCCCTTCATCCAGAAATACTTTGCGAAGGGCGTAAATATGGGCGGCGTCAAAGAATAAGACGCTGCGACAAACATCTATCTACAGGAGGAATTTTTATGAAAAAGTTGGAAAAGCTCATAGCTTTGCTTCTTGTTGTAGCTATGACCTTCTCGCTTGCCGCTTGCGGTAAGAAGAGCGGGGGAGAGACTCCCACCAATGCACCTACTCAGGCTCCGGCGACCACCACGGCTCCCACACAGTCGGCGAGCTCGGGCGAAGAGAACTTCGAAGGCACCGGTACCGACATTACCGAGACCATCGATGCTGAGCAGCTCACCTTCAAGGAGGGCACAGTGCTCCGTATGGCTACCGGTTACAACAACGCAAAGACAGGTATCTCGCTTGATTCCGAGACAGCCGGCGAAGGCATCGTTCTCGCTGACGGCGTTACCTATCATGCAGGCGATTTAAAGCCCACCTGGGTTGAGCTTCAGAAGCGCCTCGGCATGGTATTCGAGGACAAGTGGACGGGCGCAGGTTCCGCATCGAAGGAATTCGATTACTGGAAAGAGCAGCTCGATCAGGTTGACATGGTTGCGGGCGCAGCAGGAAACCTTTCCGAGTACGGCCAGTCAGGCTACCTTGTAAACATCGCTGATTATCTCGACATGATGCCTAACTTCAAGGCATATCTCGATGCTAACTCGATCGTTCGTCTTTCCATCACAGGTTCCACCACAGGCGATACCGCAGGCGCTATCTACTTCTCACCTTATTTCGACGGTGTTGATGATATCGAGCGTATGCCCCTTATGAGAACCGACTGGGTTGTTAAGCTCCTTGACGGCGACGGCGCATTCACAGCTTCGGCCAGCGGAAAGACCGCAGCTGCCGCTTATGAGCCCTATATGCCTACATCCGGCAAGATATCCGTTGACGTAGTTAAGGCCGACGGAACCGGCGTTGAGAGCATTACCAAGGATTACGACGCAGCAGGCAACATCGTTGCAAACATGAACTCTGCAGGCAGCATGAGCGGCGTTGACGCAGTTAACATGCTCCGCAACTACATTGATACAGCATACAACGGATATTACGGCACCACCCGTTCGAACCTCTTCATCGGCCAGAATGCCGCATGGGACGCTGATGAGCTTGTAGCTCTTCTTCGCTGCGTAGTAGCCAATGCACAGACCCTCAACGGAACTGACACGATCCAGGGTATCTTCTCACGTGAAGACGCAAACACCCAGCGCCGTGTAGATATGTTCAGATTTGCGGGCATCCTCTTCGGTGTTCGCGGACTTGAGTCCAGACAGGATTACCTCTACCTCGGAACCGACGGCCTCCTTCATGACGCACGCGGTGAGGAAGAGACCTATATCGCTATCGAGAGAATGAACGCTATGGCTAAGGAAGGCCTTATTTCCAAGTCGTTCCTCGATCAGTCTGATGAAAAGTCATCCACGATGCTTGAGAACGATCTCGGCTTCATGAGCTACGACTACAACCAGACTCAGACCCTCATGAACGAGACCAAGCTTCAGGACGGCGAGAAGTACATGGCAGTTATGGTTCCCGTTGCACGCTGGTACGACGGAACTGACGCTAACGGCGTTTACATGAGATTTACTGAGTCCTGGCGTTCGGTTAAGACCGACGGATGGGCTATCTCGAAGGCCGGTGTCGGCGATGACCAGGATAAGCTCTATGCAGCCCTTAAGCTCATCGACTACGCATACAGCCGCGAAGGCATGATCCTTATGTCCTACGGTCCCGACGCATTCATCAAGACCAATTCGGACGGCAGCTACGTAACCTTCAACTTCAACGGAACAGAGATGCCGGTTATCGCAGACGCTACATATGCCGAGCTCTGGGATAAGGCAGGCGGAAACTACACCAACTATGCACGTTTCTATCTCGGATCGACCCTCAGCTTCGTAAAGAGCCAGGCATTCGAGTATCAGTGCACACATGCCGTAGGTAAGGAAGGCGCAGGCAATATCTCGACCGCTATCGGTCTCGGCCTCATCAAGCATCCCATCCTTGCGGTTACCGAGAACCCCTGGTACACATCCATTCCTACCGTTCTTCCCACCACTACGGTTGAGAACGAGGAACTTAAGAGCCTGACCGATCTTACTGACGGTTTCGCTTCCGCAAAGGATAAGGTTAACTACCTCTGCGATATCATCTGCGCAGGCTACTCGGGAGAGGGTACCTCTTCGAGAGCCGAGATGATCAACACGGTTACAAAGACCTGGAACAACGGCCTCTACCTTGACAACAAGCAGGCTGCTTGGGACAGACTCCTTGCTTACTACAACGCTGCCAAGTAATACAAAGCGGATCATTTAACACGCAAAACAAACAATGATCAAGTGCGGATGCACGGGAGATCGATGAGTCTCCCGTGCGTCATGCACGATAACACATTTCAGAATCGAGGCTATCCATGTATAAGAAACAGATGAAATTCCAGAAGATTATCTGCTATGTTGTGCTGATCGCGAGTGCGCTGGCGTTTTTCTATTCGCTCGGTCTGCTCACGGACCTGTATGACAGTCTTTACAGCATGATGCCCGATCCTGCGGATCCTGCGCTCGACCGCGTGACCGGAGCGAGGATATTCTATGACATGCAGGACTTCAATAAGCTCTTTACAAAGGTCACCATCGTACTCATTCTTCTCGGCGTATTCAATCTTGTGATGAATACCCACACACGCAGACGCTATTACATCGGCAATTATGTTTCGATCGCGCTCAGCACCGCAGGCAGTATCGCAGCGTCGATCTGGGCGTACGGAAAGATAATGGCATACAAAGCGCAGTATCTGAGCGGACCGGAGAACGGCGGCGTTGACTTCGCAAAGCTCAAGACCGTAGCCGAAAGGCGAGGTACATTCTATACCGAATCCACATTCTGGTTTGACGCGGCCAACTTCGTATTCGGCTTCGTCATACTCGCGGCGGTTCTTCTCGCTGCAAACTTAATCTGGAAGATAATCGTGACAAAAAAGGAAAAAGCACTTATCAAAGCGGGAAAGGAAGCAGCTTAATGGACGATAAACAGATCCGCAAGGACATACTCCGTTATTCCAAGAACAAGACTTCATCGGGACTGGCTCTGCTCGCAATTTTGCTCAATGTTTTCTACTTTGTCAGTATCTATAGATCCGATGTCGGAAATTACTATTACACCTGGCTCACGGGTGTTTCGATCATATTCAATCTCGTATTCATGCTTACGGTGTTCCTCTGCTCCGAGGGCGTAAAGAACTACCACACAGGCTATTCGGTCACTCTGATCATCGTTGGGGTCATACAGTTTGTCCGCACGCAGATCATCCCGAAAAAGGCCTTTGCCGCGGTTACCGTACTCGGTGAGCAGGAGATCCCGGTCATGACGGCGGGACAGTATACCAGGATCATCTTTTTCCTGATAGCTTCGGGATCGCTCCTGATCCTGGCGGGGATATTCGGCATCATGAAGACCGTGACCCTCCGGAACTATCTGAAGGAGATCGAAACAGCACCCAAACAGCAGACTTAAGGAGTAATTATGGCAAGCTTAAAACTGCAGCATCTTGAAAAGATATACGACAATAAGGTACAGGCAGTATATGATTTCAATCTGGACGTCAGCGACGGAGAGCTGATCGTGCTCGTAGGCCCCTCGGGCTGCGGTAAATCGACGACTCTGCGCATGGTGGCGGGACTTGAGGACATCACGAACGGAAAACTCCTTATCGATGACAGGGATATCACCGCGATGCCCCCGAAGGACCGCGATATCGCGATGGTTTTCCAGAACTACGCACTGTACGCGCATATGACCGTTTACGAGAACATGGCATTCTCGCTGGTACTCCGCAAGGAGAACAAGAACGTCATCCATCAGAAGGTACTTGCGGCAGCTGAGATACTCGGACTTACCGATCAGCTCAACAAAAAGCCGGCACAGCTCTCGGGCGGACAGCGCCAGCGTGTGGCCATGGGCCGCGCGATCGTGCGTACCCCGAAGGTTTTCCTGTTTGACGAGCCTCTCTCGAACCTCGACGCAAAGCTGCGCGGAGCTACGAGACGCGAGATCCTTCTTCTCCACAAGAGACTCAAGGCCACGATGCTCTATGTAACGCATGACCAGACGGAGGCCCTCACGCTTGCCGACAGGATCGTCTGCATGTCGATGGGACATGTGCAGCAGATCGGTACTCCCTTAGAGCTCTACGATACTCCGGCGAACCTGTTCGTCGCGAGCTTTATCGGACTTCCCCCGATGAATTTCTTCGAGGGCAGGATAGAGAACGGATGCTTTGTCTGCGCGGATTTCAGGTATCCGTTGAACGCGGATCAAAAGGAGCTGCTGGGAGCCTATGAGAATAAGGAGATGACTCTCGGCGTCCGTCCGGAAAATGTGGTAAGAGCGGATAACGGTATCCGCATCGGTGTCACCCTTAACGAAAACCTCGGGCAGACGACGCTCGTTCACGGGACAGTCGGCGGCTCGAAGATCACCTGCAAGTTCCGCGAGTGGTGCGATTACAAAGAGGGCGATGAGGTAACCGTCGGTTTCGACAGAGTGCACTTCTTTGACAAGGAGACCTCAAACGCCGTCAGATAAGCTTTTTGATAACAGGAGATTGCAATGAAGGAGTTTTTCCGTAAAACGATGGTTTCCCTTAAGAGGAACCCGCAGAATATCGCGCTGGTCGGTCTGGCGTTCGCGTTCATCTATTATTCGTTCAATCTGACCAAGATATCCGATACCACCGCAAAGATACAGGGCCCCAACATGGGACTGTGCGGCTTTATCACGATGCTGTTCTCGATACTCTCGTTCGTCTGCTTCCTGAACGCTTTCCCGAAGAGACAGAAGCCCAGGATATCGATGCTTGTGATCATGTATCTGATGTTCGCGGCCATAATCTTCTGCGATATCGTATATCGCGGCAGGATCGCGGCAGCCATGGCGAGAGAGGATTTCGCGGGCGTGCTCGAGACGGCCGACTACATCCCGAAGGCCATGCATGTCGTAACCGTACACGCCGTGCTCGTCTGCGCGGTTGCGCTGCTCGTTGCGCTCCTTCCCGTATACGGCAGGGCATTAAAGAAGATCAAGACTTCGATCGACCTTGAATACAGCGGCAACCTCGAGAACATCGAGATCGACGACTGAAGACCGTTGGGTCATATATTTTGAAATGGCAGACAAAGAAAAGAATTATTACGATCTGAAAACCGATGCGGTGGACAGGCTCGTGAACGCAAACGAGCAGAACTCGCCGGAGGTTTCGGACAAAGAGATCGAGAAGATCAGCGGCAGGAAGAGGTTTTCGATACCCAACATAATCAAGGTCCTGCTGATCAAATGGTGGTTCTCCGGCGCGATATGCTTCTTCTTTTACTTCGGGCTCGGTACCTATCTGAAGGATACTCTGGACCAGATGTTCGTGCTCGGAGCGGCGATGGGCATACTCACAGACCTGCTCACCAACCACATGCTGACCTTTATCGAAAAGACCGAACGGCAGAACGACCGCTACAAGATGGTCACGGTCCGCAAGTTCTGGTCGCTGTTTTTGAACATACCGTACGCGTTCGTGATACTCGCGTGCGTTGTATATCTGTATAACCTGATCAATGTCCTGGTGATCAACGTAAAGGGCATCGAAGATACGGTCGCGCTCCCTGTGGAGCCTGTACTGTTCGGACTCTTCTGGCTGGGCTTTGATCTGCTCTTTATAGGCATGAAGCGCCTGCTTACGAGTATATTCAGGGATGCGGCGAAGACCGCGAGAGGCAATAGAAAATAAAGGAGCAAGGAGCATATGGCTTACCTCACATTATCCGGCATAAATAAGATCTATCCCAACGGTTTCCACGCCGTGCACGATTTCAATCTCGAGGTTGATAAGGGCGAGTTCATCGTGTTCGTCGGACCTTCGGGCTGCGGCAAATCGACGACCCTGCGCATGATCGCGGGACTCGAGAGCATCAGCAAGGGAGATTTCCTGATCAACGGTGAGCGCGTAAACGAAAAGAGTCCCCGCGACCGCGAGGTGGCGATGGTATTCCAGAGCTATGCGCTCTATCCCCATATGTCCGTTTATGAGAATATGAGCTTCGGCCTTACGCTTCAGGGCGTTGACGAGGACGTTATCGAGAAAAAGGTGCTGGCTACCGCAAAGGTGCTGGGCCTGACCGAATATCTCGACCGCAAGCCCAGAGAGCTCTCGGGCGGTCAGCGTCAGCGTGTGGCTGTAGGCCGCGCGATCATCAGAAAAGTAGGCATATTCCTGATGGATGAGCCTCTTTCGAACCTCGACGCAAAACAGCGTGTTACGATGCGCTCGGAGATCACACAGATACATAGGCAGACGGGCGCGACCACGATCTACGTTACTCACGATCAGACAGAGGCCATGACAATGGCCGACAGGATCGTAGTCATGAAGGACGGCTACATACAGCAGATCGGTACTCCCTACGAGCTGTATTTCAACCCTGTGAACATGTTCGTTGCGGGCTTCATAGGTGAGCCTCCGATGAACTTTATCAGATCCGTTGTCACGGACGGATGCATTGATCTCGGCAGTACAAAAGTTAAGCTTTCCGATTTCACATCGGCCCCGGTTGCAGCGGGACTCGAAGGAAAGGAGATCGCATTCGGCTTCAGACCCGAGCATGCGGTCCTCTATAACGGAGAGAAACCGGCCGACAGCGTCGGTGTCTCCTGCACGGTAGAGCTTACAGAGCTTCTCGGTGACAATACCAACGTTTATATCGATATAGACGGCGTTGCCTCCATACTCAAGATCGATCCCCATGAACCGCCCGCGACCGATTCGCGTATCAGTTTTGCGATACCGTACGGGCACATCTATCTGTTCGACGCCGAAACCGAGAAAGTGATCCGAAAAGAATAATAACTCGTTGAAAGGCCCCGAACAGTAATGTCCGGGGCCTTTCAGCTGCTAAAAGGATATATGGTTTCTATGAAGAGGAAATCATCGAATGTTAAGTGGTACCGCGTTTAACGAGGATACCGGAATAAATGGTCTTACGGGGGATCTCGGTGCCTGCGAGGATCTCTGTAAGGTTGTTCACCAGCTGGCGGCAGAGGAGCTCGAGCCGGTTGTCTATCGAGGTAAGCTCAGGCTCGCTCGATACGGCGAGCATGGAATTGTTGTAGCCGATGACAGCCAGATCCTTGGGGATACTTAAGCCTGCCCTGTGCGCGAACTTTATGGCGCCGAGCGCGAGTCCGTCCTCGGCGGAAAGCACCGCGTCGAGTCCGCCTTTGGTCTCTTTGTTGAGCTTTTTGAGATGCTCCGCGGTCTCTAAGATCTCGTCGGAAGCCTCATAGCGCCTGTTGATGAACTCGGTGAGGGGCGTGAGCCCGTGAGCGTTCATCGCGTCGATATAGCCGCTCAGCTTCTTCGAGCCCGAGTACGAGGTGGAGTTGTATATGTACGCTATGCGGCGTCTGCCGTCCGCGATCAGCACTTCGGCGGCATTGTACATGGCGTGGTAATCGTCGCATAAGCAGCTGTAAACGTTCGGAGCGATATAATCCGCGTTGAGGATCATGACCGGATGGGTATTCGCGATCTCACGGATGTATGCGTTGTCATCGTCGTTTTCCTCAACGAAGTTCGAGCCTACGAATATG
>JAGCSS010000069.1 GCA_017964055.1 Lachnospiraceae bacterium | reverse complement strand
ATAAAACCCAGTAAAATCAAGGCTTCCGGAGATTCCTCCGGAAGCCTTTTTACATCTTGATCCCGACAGGTAACCAAAAGGCACTTTCATTTTTTGAGTTTGGTTGTATAATATATGCTGGCTGCGAAAAGAAATGCAGCGTGGGAGGTATGTATGAAGAAAAGATTATTGGTATTATTGTTGGTATTTGTTTTTGCGGCGCTGACCGCATGCGGCAAGAAAACCGAGCCTGCGGACAACGGTAAGGATGACGTTACCCAGGCGGTTACGCCCGATGCAAAAGAGCCTACTGCGGCGCCTACGGTTGAGCCTACGGCTGAGCCCACGGCTGACCCTGCTGATAACGGCGGAGAAGACGGCGGTGACTGGAGGACCTGGCGCAGCTATACCGACGATTACGTGATCGGTGACGGTTTCAGTGTCTGCTTCTCCATGCTTGATGACAAGAAAGGGTATGCAGCGTATAACAGTGCTGACGGAAGCAGGGTGGGAACCCTTGCTATGGACAATGTTACGGGCAACGAGATCTTTGACACCGAAGATATCAACGAAGACGGATTGATCGATATCGGCGTTACGAACGGCCCCGAGACCTCATGGTTTGCATATGTGGCAAAGGCCTGGGTCGACGGCGTCGGAGGCGGCTGCTTTGAGTACGTAGAACCTGCGGACGATCCCGACGACGGTATCCTTGATCCGCCTACGGTCGATGCTCTCGGCAACGATCCGTCCGTATACGACTGGAACTATGAGAATTTTACAGCTGATATCATCGGCGTAAACGACAACGATGATTATTGTGTGGTCACGTTCGATATCAAGGATCAGTATGCTCTAGCCTCCGATGAGGTAGTCAACGCATCGATCGGAGATGTTTTCAGCTTAAATGGCAGAAATGTCACGGTTACCAAGATCCTGAGCATGGACGAAGACTACAACTATACAGTTGAGCATGACAGCTATGAAGAAGGCTGCAGAGTCATTGTGATGCCCGAAAACGCACGTGATTTCTTCTCAGTGCAGGCACTGACAGAGGAGACCCTTGAAGATAATCCCGAGTATGCCGAGTTCGGTTTCGTTACCTTTGACGGGGGCGATACTTTCTATGCGTACAGTGACTGGCAGTGGGATGACTGCTATGTTCCTGTCGATTATGTGATCCTGAGCGGCGTTAATTTTGTAGTGACTCCGGATACGGAGGCTTATCCCGCATATTGTGACAGAGAGACCTACGGATATGATTTCTATCTCCCCGGTGTGGAATACTTAAGACTCAGGGATGACGATGACGAGCAGGAGCGCCGCGGGATCCATATTTACCACGGAGTGGGCTATCAGATCGAGCTGGAGCGCGACGATGAAGGCAATCCGACCGGCGAGTTAACGGTACTTCGCGAGATCTATATGCCGTAATGTGAGATTTATATCAAGATATGTAAGACAAGGGGGACGGTTCTTCTGTCCCCTTTTCTGTATATTAAGGCACGGGCGCTGCAGAGAAAACTTCCGGGACCCGTTGAGGACGCCGGTACTTATCGACCGTATTGAGGTCGATTATGTACCGCTGCGTCCGAATCGGAGTGAGAATGAGTCCCGGAAGTTTTACTCGTCGCCGCCCGTGCTGCAGAGGTAAGAGATCACAGGACAGAAGAACCGTCCCCATGTCTTTGATAAGAAAATCCCCTTTCCCCTCTTGAAAAAAAAGTCCCGAGAGTGTAGAATTTAAGCCACAGTAAACGATTAAGGAACTTTACGTTTCAAACCTGTTTATATGAGGAGAATGTATGAGAAAGAGAAAGATTACAGCATTATTTCTTGCGCTGATCATGTGCCTGTCGGTGCTGGCAGGATGTAAGAAAGACGATAACCCCGGCGGTGCGGGAAGCACTCCTACGGCGGAGCCTACAGCTGCCGCGACCGATGCGCCTGCCATCGACGCGCCCGCACCTACGGATGTCCCCGCGGATGACGGAACTCTCACGGGCAAGACCGCATCGGAGATAGTTGCGATGATGAGATCCGGCTTCAACATCGGCAATACGCTCGATGCCACCGGAAACAATTACACGAATATCTACAGCCAGGAGCAGAGCTGGGGAAATCCCGTTATTTCCTTCAAACTGATCGACGCTCTCGCTGAGCGAGGCTTTAACGTGATCAGGATCCCTACGACCTGGTTCAAGTATATTTCCAAGGACGGGAATTACACGATCGATCCCGAGTTCCTCGGCAGGGTAAAGCAGGTAGTGGATCTGTGCTATAAGCATAACGTTTTCGTGATCATCAACGTGCATCATGAGGATTGGGTCAATGTTAAGACCCTCGACAAGGATTATGAGCAGATCGGCGTGGAGCTGAAGGCTGTATGGGAGCAGATCGCGGACTATTTCGCTGATTACGACCAGCACCTGATCTTTGAGGTCATGAACGAGCCCCGCATGAAGGATACCGGCAACGAATGGAATCCCAACACCGCGGGCTGCAAGGCCGTTAATTACCTCAACAAGGTTGCTTACGAGGCGATCATGAGCAGCCACAAGGGGCACAACGACGAGCGCTGCGTCATGGTTCCGACCTATGCGGCCTCGAGCTCGGGAACAGCCATGAAGAATATGGAGATACCTTCGGTCGACGGTGACAGCTCAAACGTTATCGTATCGATCCACAGCTACACTCCTTACAATTTCTGCCTGTCGGACAATTCGAAGACCTTTGATCCCGCGAAGGACGGCAGGGACATCGATAACGTTTTCAATGATATCGACAAATATTTCACTTCGAAGGGGATCCCGGTAGTCATGGGCGAGACCGGCTCCACGAATTCGCAGAACAATACCGAGGCGCGCGAGGCATGGTCATACTACTTTACCTCGAAGGCCGCTTCCTACGGTGTGCCGTGCGTGATCTGGGACAACGGAGCCAACGGCTCGAGCGGCGGAGAGTGCCATTGCTACATCAACCGCTGGACCGGCGAATGGACGCAGGACTCGATCATTCAGAAGTTCCTGGACGGAGCGAACAGTGTTGAATGGGGCAGCGCGATCTCAAAGTAAGCGTTTCCCTGAGTTATATCAGAACAGTTGTGTATAAGGTTTAAGGGGTGGACAAATGGTTTCAATGAAAGACATTGCCAAGGCGTGCGGAGTCAGCGTGGCTACCGTCAGCAAGGCACTGAACAATCAAAAGGATATCGGCGAAGAGACGAAGAATCATATCAGGGCAGTGGCCAGGGAGATGGGTTATTTTCCGAATTCCTCGGCCAGAGCGCTCAAGACGAACAAGACCTTCAATATCGGCGTACTGTTCGCGGATGAGGCGCAGAGCGGCCTGACGCACGATTTCTTCTCGGCCATACTCGACAGCTTCAAGCGCACCGTGGAGTCGCGCGGCTATGACATCACTTTCATCAACTCGAGCCGCACAGGAGGCGGGATGTCATATCTCGACCACTGCAGATACCGCGGTTTTGACGGCGTGGTAGTGGCGTGCGTGGATTTCCACGACCCTTACGTTACCGAACTTGTCGACAGCAATATCCCGTTGGTTACGATCGACCATGTATTCAACAACAGGACCTCGATCGTGTCGGACAATATCGCCGGCATGCGTGACCTGCTGACCTATATCTATGAATGCGGCCACCGCAGGATCGCGTATATCCACGGTCTGGATTCGGCGGTTACGAACAGCCGTCTCTCGTCATTTTACAGGACGGCGGAGCAGCTCGGGCTCGATATTCCGGATGAATACGTGCTTGAGGCGCCTTACAGGAGCACTGAGGGCACAGCGAGGATGACTGAGAAGCTGCTCGACCTTAAGACTCCTCCGACATGCATCCTCTATCCCGATGATTTTTCCGCTTTCGGCGGGATCAACGTTATACGTGAGCGCGGCCTGACGATAGCAAAGGATATCTCGATCGCGGGCTACGACGGCATCAGGATCGGCAGACATATCGATCCCGTACTCACAACACTCAGGCAGGATACCGCCTCGATCGGCGAGAAGGCCGGAGAGAAGCTCATCGAGCTGATCGAAAAGCCGAAGAGCGCGATCGTGGAGCGCGTGGTCATCAAGGGTGAGGTTTACAAAGGCGCGTCGGTCGGAAAGATTAAGTAAGACCGGTTACAAACGGGACCGAAAACAGCCTTATTTTGCAAATTTATGTTAATAATTCAAGAGAACTGTCCGATAATTACTATAGCGGGCAGTTTTTTTGCTTTTCCGATAAATTTCCTTTGAAAAACCTTGACTATGTGATTATAATATACAAGGGAAGGTATGTGAAAGGAGATTTAAGTTAATGGTTGCAAGTGATATCGGAATTGATTTAGGAACCGCCAGTGTTCTCGTATATATCAGAGGTAAGGGCGTCGTTTTAAAGGAGCCCTCGGTAGTAGCATTTGACCGTGAGACCAACAAGATCAAGGCCATCGGAGAAGAGGCCAGACTCATGCTCGGCCGTACACCCGGCAATATCGTTGCCGTTCGTCCTCTCCGTGCGGGCGTTATCTCGGATTACACCGTAACCGAGAAGATGCTGAAGTACTTCTTACAGAAGGCAGTAGGCAAGCAGCGTTTCCGCAAGCCCATCATCAGTGTTTGTGTACCCAGCGGTGTTACCGAGGTAGAGAAAAAGGCCGTTGAGGATGCTACTTACCAGGCAGGCGCACGCGAGGTGGCCATCATTGAGGAGCCCATCGCGGCAGCTATCGGTGCAGGCATCGATATCAGCAGACCCTGCGGAAACATGATCGTGGACATAGGCGGCGGAACTACGGATATCGCGGTTATCTCGCTCGGCGGCACGGTTGTCAGCACTTCCGTTAAGATCGCCGGAGATGACTTTGACGAGGCGCTGGTACGCTATATGCGTCAGAAGCACAACCTCCTTATCGGTGAAAGAACTGCCGAGGACATCAAGATCCGCATCGGTTCGGCTTATCGCAGACCCGAGACGGTTGCCATGGATGTCCGCGGACGTAACCTTGTTACAGGTCTTCCGAAGACCATCTCGGTATCCTCAGAGGAAACCGAAGAGGCTTTGAGGGCCACCACTTCTCAGATCGTTGAGGCTATCCACAGCGTACTCGAGAAGACTCCTCCGGAACTGGCTGCAGATATCGCAGACCGCGGTATCGTGCTTACGGGCGGCGGATGTCTCCTGTACGGACTCGAGGAGCTCATCGAGGAGAAGACCGGTATTACCACTATGACAGCCGAGGACCCCATGACCGCAGTTGCGATCGGAACCGGCAAGTATGTTGAGTTCTTAAGTGGTAGAAAAAACTGGTAAATAGATAACTATTCGCGGTTAATCTGCGGAAGAGCAAATCGTAAGTTTACTTACGGATTTGTTCTTTGGAAGATTTAACCGGGAAGGCTGGACGAAACACACGAGTAAACGGGAGCCGCGAAGCGGCGAATTTCGGCGTAGCCGAAATGTTTATGAGGGTGTTGAGGGCAGCCGCGAATAGTTATATTAACTAATTATAAGTTGGTTACGTCTGTTCCTGCCGAAACTCGATCGCACGGATGCGATTAATATCATAAAGCATGGACGCAGTAGCTTAAGTCACATGGAGCTGCGAAGGATGCTCGGTGGCGGAATGGAGAGTTTATGCTCAGAAGCTTGTATACCGGTTGGACCGGTATGTATACCGAACAGAAAAGGCTTGATGTTATTTCCAACAACATGGCCAATGCCACTACCGTCGGATACAAAAAGGAAGGCGTAACCAATCAGAGCTTTGATGAATCGCTCACTATCAAGATCCGCGATGAATCTGCCAACTGGCAGAAAGAAAAGATAGGACATATGCCCCTCGGCGTTAAAATCGGCGAGGTCTATACGGAATATACCCAGGGCTCACTGCGTGAGACCGGTAATACGTATGACCTGGCTCTTGACGGCGCGGGCTTCTTTGTTGTCCGGGTAACCGACAGAGCGGGCAACGATCATGAGAGCCTGACCAGGGCAGGCAGCTTCCACATCAGACGTGACGGTTTTATCGTTGATGTGGACGGCAATCATCTTCAGTCGGAAGCGGGAGATCTGCAGGTATCGGTTGATGCGGGACATGTTGTCATCGATACCGACGGCGGCGTCTATGAGGACGGCGTGCTGGTGGATCAGCTTATTTTAAAGGATTACGAGAATTACGACTATCTCAAGAAGTTCGGAGATACCTATTACAGAGAGGTGCCCGGCGCTACCGAGAAGGAAGTGACCGGAGTTGTCAGACAGGGCTACACGGAGCAGTCAAACGTTAACGTTGTCAGCGAAATGGTCAGCCTGATCAACATCACCAGAGCTTACGAGGCGAACCAGAAGGTCATCAAATCGGTGGACAGTGTTATGGAACTGGCCGTCAGCTCGGTAGGTAAGGTATGATGACATTGTCATCGACACGAATTTTTGGAGGTAAGTAATTATGATGAGATCGCTTTGGACCGGCGCTTCGGGAATGATCTCCCAGCAGGTCAGTCTGGATAATATAGCAAACAATCTTTCTAACGTCAACACAGCGGGATACAAGAAGCAGACGACCGAGTTTTCGTCTCTTCTCTATCAGAAGCTTCAGCGCAAGACCACCGACCACAATATGGATCCCAAGCCTGTCATCGCGCAGGTAGGTTCCGGTGTCAGGGTGTCGGGACTTTCTTCGGTCTATACCCAGGGACAGATGCTCGAAACGGGCAACAAATACGATATGTGCATTTCCGGCGAGGGCTTTTACCGCGTTCAGATGTCGGACGGCACCATCGCCTATACCAGGAACGGCGCGTTCCAGATGGCCATTTCCGCGGGCGGCGTAACTCTCGCTACCAATGAGGGCTTCCCCGTGCTCGACACCAACGGAGCACCCGTATATTTCAATACCGACGAGTACGACGTATCCCAGCTGAAGATGGACGACTACGGCAACTTCATGTACCCCGACGAGACCGGAGTGGCTCAGTATGTGGGCGTGCAGATCGGTTTGGCACAGTTCAACAATCCT
>JAGCSS010000068.1 GCA_017964055.1 Lachnospiraceae bacterium | reverse complement strand
TCTTTTGGAACCAATTATGAAAGTAGAAATTGTTGTTCCAGAAGAGTACATGGGCGATGTTATTGGTGACGTTAACTCAAGAAGAGGTAGACTAGAAGGAATGGATGATCAAGGCGGTATGAAGATTATTCACTGCTTTATCCCATTTCACTAATATCTGCAGTTGCTGAAACTGCCGTCAGGTGCTATAATTTCACTGTCTGAAAGCCCTTTCCGGCGGTGTTTTTATGCACCGGAAAGAGAGGACTAAACATGGAACAAAACAGAGAGTACAAGGACAGACTTTTCAGGCTTCTGTTCGGAAGAGAGGACAATAAGGATAATATCCTGTCTCTTTACAATGCCCTGCAGGGCACGAATTATACGGACCCGGACGATATTGAGCTGACCACCATTGAGGATGCTATCTATATCGGGATGAAGAATGATGTGTCGTTTATCATCGATAACCGTATGCCGCTGTGGGAGCAGCAGAGTACCTATAATCCGAACATGCCGGTCAGAGGATTGATCTACTACGGAAAACTGTATGATGCGTATCTGAAGAAGAACGGCAGGAAACAATACAGTACTATGCTGGTAAAGATACCGACACCGCAGTATATCGTTTTCTATAATGGGGGCAGAGAGCGGCCGGCGGTCGAACGTATGAAACTTTCTGACGCATTTGCTGATCGCAGTTTTGATCCGGGATGCGAATGGACCGCAACAGTATATAACCTCAACAGTGACGCGAATCGGGCATTACTGGATTCGTGCAAACCCCTGGCGGATTATACGGAACTGGTAAGACGGATCAGTAGCAAGCTTCAAAAAGGAATGGAAAAAGACGAAGCGTTCCGGGCTGTGGACGAGGCCGTAAGAAGCTGTATCAGAGACGGAATCCTGGCGGATTTCCTTACGAAACAGAGGGCGGAGGTGATCGATTTGTGGATAACGGAATTTGATGAGAAAGAATTTGCGGAGACCATGTATGAGGAAGGTAAACAGGCCGGTATCGAGGAAGGAATAGAGAAAGGAATAGAGAAAGGAATAGAGCATATGCTCCGTGCCGGAAAAACCCCTGAAGCAATTCATGATTTTTGCGATATTCCGCTTGATCTGATTATGAAAGTAAAAAGCTCGTTTGATGATCAAAACTGAGCTGCTCTTTCGAAAGAGGATTAAGCGACCGAGCTGCGACCAAGCCTACGATCACAGGTCTTGAGGCGGGAAACATGCCATTAAAGGTTAGAGCATACACCAAGTATATATCTTAACCCGGTCCGGAACTGAGGCCTATGTTCCGGACCGTTTTTTTATGCCGATATTATTACCCGATCAGGAAAGCATATTTAATTGAAGCATGCCCCGATATATGGTAAAATTCAGATAGTGATGATCGCTCCCGTGTTCCGATCATGGGACGGATCAAATTGTTTCCGGGGCGGGGAAGGCCCGGAGAAAGGAAGATATGACTAAGGAAACGGAGCAGGTATACAAAGCCGCTGTGATCACCGTCAGCGACGGGTGCCATAAGGGAGAACGCACAGATACGAGCGGACCGGCACTGTGCGAGATCGTGAGAGGAATGGGTTACGAGGTCGCGCATATCGCGATCGTGCCGGATGAAAAAGACCTGATAAAGGCAGAGCTGCTGAAATGCTGCGATGAACTGGGGATCGAACTGGTGCTTACCACGGGCGGCACAGGATTTGCTAAAAGGGACGTGACTCCTGAGGCCACGACAGAGGTCATCGAGCGCGAGACGCGCGGCATACCCGAGGCCATGCGCGCAGCCAGCATGCAGATCACGCCTCACGGGTGCCTGTCACGCGGTGTTGCGGGGATCAGGGGCGGTTCTCTCATTATCAACCTGCCCGGCAGCGAAAAGGCTGCGAGGGAGAATTTCGAGGCGGTCAAGCCGGCGATCGGCCATGCCCTCAGGATGATCGCATCGGACGGCTCGGCAAACTGCGCAGGTGTCTGAGATCGGAACAAAAACTGACACTGAACCCGTCCGGTAAAAAGGCTCGGGAATACAACTACAGGAAGAAAATGAAATGCTGGACAGATTCGGCAGGAAAATAACATATTTGAGGATGTCGGTGACAGAGCAGTGCAACCTGCGCTGTCTCTATTGCATGCCCGCAAACACCGATCGTACGAAGGACAGCGGCGGATATACATCGGCTGACTGTGAAGGCGGGCAGTGCGTCGGTATCGGCACGGCAGACGGCATGCTTACTCCCGACGAGATGATCATGGCCGTTCGCGCGGCCGCGTCGCTCGGGATCAATAAGGTCCGTATCACCGGAGGTGAGCCTCTCATCAGGCACGATATAGTCTCGATCTGCGAGCATACAGCCGCAGTCTCCGGGATAGACGAGGTCTGCATAACGACCAACGGACTGATGCTCGCAAAATATGCGAAGGAGCTGGCGGCAGCAGGCGTAAAGCATGTAAACATCAGCCTTGATACGCTGGATGCTAAGAAATATGAATATATCACCGGAAGATGTTCCTGTTCGTACAATGACAGGATCAGCAGTGCAGACAGTGTTGATGCAGCAGGCCTCGGAAAAGCGGGTGGATGTCCCGAGAAGGCATCCGGTCCCGAGCGTGTACTGGCCGGACTCGAAGCGGCTCTTGCGGCCGGTTTTGAAAAGGTCAAGATAAATACGGTTCTCATCGGAGGCTTTAATGATGACGAGACAGAGGAGCTCGCCGGTCTTACACTCAGATATCCGGTCGACGTGCGTTTTATCGAGCTTATGCCGATGACCGGCGGAGTATTCGGACCTGAAGCATATATCGGCGCGGATGAGGTATTAAAACGCTTAAATGGGCTCCAAAAGGCCGCGGACGACGGCGTGGCAAGAATGTACCGCCTGCCCGGAGCAAAGGGCGGTATCGGCCTTATAAGCCCCGTAAGCGCCCATTTCTGCGCGGAGTGCAGCAGACTTCGTCTCACAGCCGACGGCCGGCTTAAACCCTGTCTGCATTCGAAAGAAGAGTATTCGATAAAGGGCCTCGACGAGGCGGGGATGAGAGCCCGCATGGAGGAAGCCATACTTGCCAAGCCCGAAATGCGCCCGAAGCTGTCGTATGACAATATGTCCGAGGCCGGACGCAGCATGAACAGGATCGGAGGATAAGGATACAACATGAAAATACTGATTTTAAACGGCAGTCCCAAGAAAAAGAGCGATACGATGAGGCTTACTGACGCATTTCTTAAGGGACTGAATAAAGCAGGCGAACACGAGGTAAATATCATAAATGTCATCGACAGGGACATCGCGCCCTGCAGAGGCTGTTTCGGATGCTGGCAGAAACTGGACGGTCACTGTGTTATGCAGGACGATCAGAATGCCATACTCGATCTGTACCGCGACAGCGATGTGATAATCTGGAGTTTTCCGCTTTATTGCTACAGCATGCCTTCACACTTAAAGGCTGTGCTCGACCGCACTATACCGCTCATTCAGATGAAAATGGTGCAGCTGCCCGACGGAACCGTGCGCCATGAACCGCTTGCCGATTTTTCAAAGATACACACGCTGGTCATCTGCGGATGCGGATTCCCGAACTGGGACGGCAATTTCAACGCGATGAAGCTGATGTGCAAAAACTGTTTCGGAGATCCCGATATCGTCTGCGTGCCCGAGACTCCGCTGCTTAATGTACCTGCGGCAGCAGTGGTCGCGGATCCGCTGCTGGCGCGTTTTGAGCGGGCCGGAGAGGAATATGCCGCGTCGCTTACACTATCCACGGAAACAATAGCGGAACTTGAGCAACCCATGATATCTGCAGAAGAATATATCCGAAATGTGAACGGACAGTAAGAATGTCGTTTTTCTTAAAGAAAATACTGGAAATGCGCAGCAGTTTCGGATAAAATGTATTTGTAGACAAGACCGCTTTTGGAGGTGTCATATGATAGAAAAGCTTGAAGGCGATTTTACGCATTTTGATGACAGGGGCAAAGTTAAGATGATCGATGTCGGCGAGAAGCCGAAGAGCGACAGGCGAGCGGTCGCCGCGGCGACTGTCCTGATCAATCAGGAGACCTATGATCTGATCCGAAGCGGCGGCGCAAAAAAGGGAGATGTTCTGACCGTAGCGCAGCTGGCGGGCATCATGGGTGCAAAGCGCACCTCGGAGCTTATCCCGATGGCGCATCTGGTACATATCAACGGTGTCGAGATGAGACTTCGCCTGAACGAGGAGAAGTGTGAGGTAGATATCGAAGCGGCCGTTTCCTGCTTCGGAAGGACAGGAGTGGAGATGGAAGCGCTGACTGCAGTATCGATCGCGGCACTTACTGTTTATGATATGTGCAAATCGATACAGCGTGATATCAAGATCACCGATATCCGCCTGCTGGCCAAGACCGGCGGTGTACACGGAGATTATTCGGCGGAGGATTAATACATGGATACGAGTGCTAAAACCAGGAAAAGGATCATCAACATGACGCTGGCCGCCATGTTTCTGGCGTTGGGGCAGCTGCTGCCGTTCGTTACGGGACAGATCCCTCAGATCGGCAAGATGCTCTCGCCCATGCATATACCGATCCTGTTGTGCGGCTTCTTCTGCGGATGGCAGTATGCGGCGATCATAGGATTTATCTGTCCGCTGCTGAGGTCTATGCTGTTCGGCATGCCGGTTATGTACCCTTCGGCCGTCGGTATGGCTTTTGAGCTTATGACCTACGGTCTGCTCTCGGGCCTGCTTTCAGCCAAGCTCGGCAAGGACAAGCTCTGGAAGATATATGTTGCCCTGATCGGCGCCATGCTCGGCGGCAGGATAGTTTGGGGCATAGCGCAGGTGATCCTGCTCGGTCTGCAGGGCAATACCTTTACATTCGAGGCATTCCTCGCCGGCGCGTTTATCAATGCGGTTCCCGGCATTATCGTTCAGTTGGTGCTGATACCTGTGCTGGTACGTGTTATCCGGACTCAGGAGCGATGAGAATTTTAAACAAAGACAAGGGGACGGTTTTTCCGTCCCCTTGTTTTTACTGTATCTTGTTTACATCGTAAGGCGTAGCCTGGTATACGTAGTAGTTCAGCCAGTTAGAATACATCGTGTTGCAGTGCGCTCTCCAGGAGAGGATCGGCTTTTTCGAAGGATCGTCTCCGGGGTAGTAGTTTTTCGGGATCTCGATCGGAAGCCCTTTGTCCAGATCGCGGTGATACTCGGAATCGAGCGTCATGCGGTCGTATTCGAGGTGGCCGAAAACGAATATCTGACGGCCCTCCTTGGCCATCGCGATGCATATGCCGGCCTCGTCGGAATCCGCGAGGACCTTGAGCGCGGGATGGTTCCTGATCTCCTCGGGATCGACCGTGGTATGGCGGCTGTGAGGGATATAGAATATATCGTCAAAGCCTCTTACGAAAGGTTCCTTGCGGTTATGCACGGTATGCTCGAACACGCCGAACATTTTCTTGGGCAGTGCGATCTTATTGATGCCGTAGTGATAGTAAACACCGGCCTGTGCGCCCCAGCAGATATGAAGCGTGGAAGTAACGTTTGTCTTCGACCATTCCATGATGGAGCAGAGCTCGTCCCAGTACGCGACCTCTTCGAAGGGCATCTGCTCGACGGGCGCGCCCGTGATGATCAGGCCGTCGAACTGTATATCCTTTATGTCGTCAAAGGTCAGATAGAACTGGTCGAGATGGGATTTTGCGGTATTCCTGCCGACATAGGTGGAGGTCGTAAGGAAGGTCATGTTCACCTGCAGCGGCGTATTCGAAAGAGAACGCAGCATCTGTACCTCGGTGGCCTCCTTTAAAGGCATCAGGTTCAGGATCGCGATCTCCAGAGGACGGATATCCTGCGTCATTGCGCGGTTTTCGTCCATCATGAAGATATTCTCTTCTTCCATTATTTTCTTTGCGGGAAGATCATTCTGAACTCTGATAGGCATGCTTTGTTTCTCCTTTGCTTTTATGTGTAAAAGCGCAAAGACAGGATTGCCCTTGCGCCTTGATATACGTTATCTAATAAAAAACGCTTTTTGTCAAGTCTTAACAGAGAAATGACGTTATTCCCCGGCCATTTTTAAAAAGTCTTCCTCTGTGATGATCGGAACGCCGAGTTCCTTTGCCGTCTTGTTCTTCGATGAGCCGGAAGTGATGTCGTTGTTGATGAGGTACGAGGTCTTTGCGGTGACCGAGCCTGTTACCTTGCCGCCGCGTGCCTCGATGTAGTCCTTCAGCTCATTGCGGTTCGAAAAATGCTCAACCGATCCGGTGATGACGAAAACCTTGCCTTCGAGCTCGTTTGACGCCGCTTCCTCTTTTTCGAACGTAAGCAAAGAGACCATTTCGCGGTACATCTCCAGGTTTTTGGGATCTGCGAAATAATCCGTAAATGACCGTGCCAGAACCTCGCCGATGCCTTCGATGCTCATGAGCTCATCCGCGCCAAGCGGCGGGATGCGCTCCGGATCGTCGGAAATATATCTGCAGATGACCTTCGCATTGGCGAGACCGATATTCGGGATACCGAGGGAATATATGAGCCGGGCGAGGGTAGTGGTGCGCGCGGTCTCAATGGCTGCGAGCAGATTGTCGCGGCTCTTTTCCTTAAAGCCTTCCATCGACGCGATGCGGTCGGCATGGTCCTTAAGCCTGAAGAAATCGGGCATGCTGTGGATCAGGCCTTCGCCGATCAGCTTTTCTATAGTGGCCTCGGAGAGACCGTCGATATTCATGGCGTCACGTGCCGCCATATGGGTGAAGAGTCCGAGCTGCTTGGCCGCACAGTCCGGATTCTCGCAATACAGTGTGCGCACGCCGTTCTCATCGTGGATGTTTGTCGGTGCGCCGCATACCGGGCAGACGGAGGGAGGCACAGCTGTGCCGCTCTTTGTGAGATTCTCCGAGATCTGCGGTATGATCATGTTTGCCTTATAGACTTTGATGCGGTCGCCGATGCCGAGCGCGAGCTCCTCGACGATGCTGACATTATGCACGCTCGCGCGCGAAACGGTGGTGCCTTCGAGCTCAACGGGCTCAAATATGGCAACTGGATTGATGAGCCCGGTACGCGAGGGTGACCATTCGATCTCGAGCAGAGTGGTCTCGGCCTCCTCATCGGCCCATTTGAACGCGATGCCGTCACGCGGGAACTTGGCAGTGCGTCCGAGCGACTGACCGTATGCTATGTCGTCGTATATGAGTACGAGCCCGTCGGAAGGAAAATCGTTCGATGCGATACGCTGAGAGTATTTTTCCACTTCGGCTGCAACGTTATCGGCTGTAACAAGACTGCGCTCGACCACGTCAAAACCGAGTGTAGCCAGATAATCGAGCTGCTCGTGACGATAAGCAAAGCCGCTCTGTGAGGTACCGTCCGAAGCCGCCTCGCTCATCGAGATAAGTGCGAACGCGTACAGATACACGCTGCGCTTAGCCGTTACGGAGCTGTCGAGCTGGCGTACCGAGCCGCTGCACAGATTTCTGGGGTTTTTATATTTGGCGTCGGCTTCGGGGATCGAAGCATTGATCTTTTCAAAATCGGAATAGCGGATGACGGCCTCACCGCGCAGGACCAGTTCGCCCTTGTAGGCGATGCGCAGGGGAACATTCTTAAACACTTTGGCGTTCGGAGTGATGACCTCGCCGATCTCGCCGTTTCCGCGGGTGACTGCCTTTACGAGCTCTCCGCCGGAATAAGTAAGAACTATTGTCAGTCCGTCCATCTTCCAGGAGAGGAGACCTGCGTGGCCGCCGAGCCAAGATGCGAGCTCTTCGCGTGACTTTGTCTTGTTAAGGCTCAGCATGGGCGAAGCGTGGCGCTCCTTCGGCAGCTCCGAGAGAACCTCGTATCCGACCGAATGAGTGGGACTTCCCGCGAGCACTATGCCTGTCTCGTCCTCGAGAGCCTTCAGCTCGTCGTATAATCTGTCGTATTCGAAGTTACTGATTATTTCCCGGTCTTCCTGCTCGTAGGCTCTTGCTGCCCGGGAAAGAAGCTCTGTCAGTTCTGTTATGCGCTGTTTTTTCTCTTCTGTAGTCATGTCTGTTTTCTGATCCTTTTCCTGATTTGCCGTTATGCAGGTTTGATGCGTCTGAATATGTGCGGCCGGAGCCCGCTCTGTCGGATCGGGGAGATGAGTGCTCATAACCTGTATGTCTGGCTGCGGAACGCTCCTCACGCCTGTGCGCAGAGCGGTTTTCCTCGCTGTCGCCGTCATATTCGACGGGGGCGTTGCTGGAATGTGCGATGAGCTCTTTCAGCCCCGAGAGTTCCTGCTCGGTGACATTGCGGTAGGTGCCGGTCTTCAGTCTGCCGAGCGAAATGTTCATTATCCTGACTCTCTGCAGCGAGCGCACGCGGTAGTCGAGCGCCTCGCACATGCGGCGGATCTGGCGGTTGAGGCCCTGGGTCAGTATGATCCTGAACGTGAATTTATCTATCTGCTCTATGGTGCAGGGACGGGTGACCGTATCGAGGATAGGCACTCCCGAGCTCATCCTGTCGAGGAAATCGGGGGTGATCTCTTTGTTCACGTGCACGATGTATTCTTTTTCATGGAAGTTGCCCGCGCGCAGGATCTTGTTGACTATATTGCCGTCATTGGTCAGCAGAATAAGCCCCTCGGAGTCCTTGTCGAGACGCCCGATGGGGAAGATGCGCTTGCTGTAGCTGATGAAATCGATGATATTGTCGGGATCCCTGCGGTCAGTCGTGCAGACTATGCCGCGCGGTTTGTTAAAGGCGATGAGTATGAGATCCTCGCTGCGGGCGATCTCTTTGCCCTTAAACGCAACCGTCTGGCCGGGAAGCACCTTGCTCCCCATAAGCGCCGGCGCTCCGTCGATGGTCACGAGACCGGCTTCGACCGCCGCATCCGCCTCGCGCCTGGAACAGACGCCCGAATCGGCGAGAAATTTATTGATCCTGATGCCGTCGGCCTGATCGGTCGGGGCTTTGAACATGTCTTTTTTTGCTTTCATAATACTCCTTTCGGACTGCATCTCTGCATTCCTTTTCAGTAAATCTAATCATATCATTATCGGGGGGCGTCTGCAAGCGGGAGGCCTTATCATAATTGTGTATAAATTTGGGCCCGAACCAATAAATTTTGTAAAAATTTCCGCTTGCATCCTGAAACTGCTTGTGCTAAAGTATTATTTAATTTTAGAGCGCTAAAGTGCTAAACTGATAAGGAGGAGAATATCTATGGAAAAGAAAGATATCGATTGGGGAAATCTCAGTTTCGGTTACATCAAGACCGACAAGAGATTCGTTTCGAATTTCAAGAACGGTGCCTGGGATGAGGGTACCATGACCGATGACGCTATGGTATGCATCAGCGAGTGTGCCGGCGTTATCCAGTACGCGCAGACTGTTTTCGAGGGCCTTAAGGCTTACACCACCGAGGACGGACACATCGTCTGCTTCAGACCCGATCTGAACGCGGCACGTATCGAGGAATCGGCGAAGCGCCTTGAGATGCCCGTATTCCCCAAGGAGAGATTCCTTGAGGCCGTTGATGAGGTTGTTAAGGCCAATGCCGCATATGTTCCCCCTTACGGCAGCGGCGCTACCTTCTATCTGCGTCCCGTTATGTTCGCATCGAGCGCGGTTATCGGCGTTAAGCCCGCTGAGGAGTATCAGTTCAGGATATTCGGTACTCCCGTAGGACCTTACTTCAAGGGCGGCGCAAAGCCCATCACGATCAAGGTCAGCGATTTCGACCGTGCGGCACCCAACGGAACCGGCCACATCAAGGCAGGTCTTAACTATGCGATGAGCCTTCATGCGATCGTTACAGCTCATAACGAGGGTTATGCCGAGAACCTGTATCTCGATCCCAAGACCAGGACTAAGGTTGAAGAGACCGGCGGAGCGAACTTCCTGTTCGTAACAAAGGACAACAAGGTCGTTACTCCCAAGTCGACCAGTATCCTTCCTTCGATCACACGTCGTTCACTCGTTCAGGTTGCGAAGGAGTATCTCGGACTTGAGGCAGAGGAGAGAGAGATCACTCTCGAAGAGGTTAAGGATATGGCTGAGTGCGGACTTTGCGGTACCGCAGCAGTTATCTCACCCGTCGGCAAGATCGTCGATCACGGCAAGGAGATCGCTTTCCCGTCCGGCATGGAGAAGATGGGACCGATCACCCAGAAGCTTTATGACACACTTACCGGCATCCAGATGGGCCGCATCGAAGGTCCTGCGGGCTGGGTTCACAAGATCATGTAATTATTCAGGGCGCCTGTCACCGTAAGGGTGGCAGGCACTTTTTATGTCGTTTTTCATTTTCCGCAAAATTCAATAATAACTTCATGCTAATTGATTAGAGAGCGGACGCTCTTTTTTTTATATTTATTTTCAGGAGGAGCTTGCCATGGGACCTATTGCGCCTAAAGACCCGGTAAGACAGCGGGAATTTTTCTACATAATGCTCGAAAAAGAAATCTCGTCGGCACCTTCGCCTCAGGGAGGAGGAGTCTGCTCGATCTACGAGAACGACGACCGTCTGGTTACTTCAGCAAAAATAGTCGGCAACGTTACCGACGAGTCGATGCTGCAGATGCTGCGTTCCGTCGCGGATTTCAGGAAGCTGGTCTACGGAGTCGGAGTTTCTGTCACGTGCTCCGAGGTCGATACATGCAATTTTGCGTTCCAGATGTACGGAAAGACCGATCCCTACCGCTCGGGTACTACGATCAGAAGAGAGATAACCACCGACGGTGCCGAGTATCTGATCCCTTTTGACGATGTTGAATGGAAAGATGATGACAACATCCCCGGACAGATCAGGTTCGAGTTCGCAAAGCACGGGTTCCTCGCTACGGTCAATGTCAGACTGTTCCTTAACGACGGCTACACGGCACCTCCTTTTGAGGAGCCTGAACCGATAGATCTCAATGCCCCGGGATTTAAGGATATGATCGCCAGGTCGCTGGTTTCCGTCGGCAATAACGGCAGGCTTAAAAAGGTCATCGAGCGCGCCGAGGCGGGAGAGGATCTGACGATAGCGTTCATCGGAGGCTCGATCACACAGGGTGCGGGCGCCACGCCCATTCACACAGAGTGCTACGCCAGAAAGACCTTCGAGAGCTTTGAGCAGAAATACATGAAGGGCGGCAAGGCGAC
>JAGCSS010000067.1 GCA_017964055.1 Lachnospiraceae bacterium | reverse complement strand
GATCGAGCGTGTATTTCAGCTGCAGTGTACCTGCCTTTTCCCATGTCTTTCCGTCAGCGGAGTAAAAAAACTCCGCGATGTCGATATTGTTCGTAAAATCAAACGATATCTTAAGATATATGTCACTGCCCGCATAGGGCTTCTTCAGCAATTCCATTTCCCCGCCGCTGCCGTCATTGACGCACATCACGACATATCGCTCATCCTCATCGGCGCGTATGCCTACCAGTCCGAAGCATCCCTGTATCGCGGCCAGTCCGCAGCAGTCGCCGTCCTTCAGGCCCGTCAGGTCCACATGCGCGGAACATGAGCATTTCGGACCGCAGGTACGCTGCGTGAGCGTATTTCTCGCCTGAAGTATGCCGTGATCGTTTATGTGACCGTTGATCAGGCGCAGATATCCGGGACGCTCGGTCAGCGACCAGAGCGCGTCATCGGGATTATGGTTCCACTGCCAGAAATGCTTCGGATCGGTAAGTGCCCTCTCCTGTCCGGGCAGCCGTCTGAAATCATCGTCCGCTGAGCAGACGGTGCCGGTTTCCTTCTGACCTTTGACACCCTTAACTCCGGGCGCCAGTATGACATTGCCGTTCGAATTCCCATAGAGCGCATCCTCGGGTGCCGCTATCGGGAGCGCGAACTCTGTCGGCACTTTGCCCGCATCTCCGAGCATCGGCCAGCCGTCCTCCCAGACTACGGGCAGCACATACGGGATCCTGCCCACCGCGCCGTGGTCCTGGAACATCACAGCGGCCCATACCTTATCTTCGGGCCCCTTTTTATCGAACAGCTTAACGCCCTCGGGCGCCGTGCCGCCGGGACAGTCGGGCAGCGTAAATATCGCTCCCTGAGCCACTCCCGCGTTATGATAACCGCAGTCGTCGTCGAGTATGACCCTGTGCTCGAACGGTCCGTCGAGCGAATCCGAACGGTAGCAGACCTCGCGCCTGCGGCCGTTGCGCGGCCATTCGATAAATATTATGTAATAACGTCCGTCGATCTTGTACGCATGCGCGCCCTCGGCCTTAAGCCCCATGTTTTCCGACTCGGTCGTGAGCAGCAGCCTGTCGTCGCCGTCGGTCAGCAGGCTCCTCATATCGTCCGAGAGCTCGGTGATATAGATCTCGTGATTGCCGTAGATGATGTATTTGCGTCCGTCATCGTCGATCAGCAGTGACGGGTCGTGCATATACTTCGGGAGCAGATAACGCTCCCAGTCCGGGCCCTCGATATTGCGGGTGCGGAAAATATATGCATGATGATCGTCGTTGCTGTTGAACAGGCAGTAGTACCACTCTCCGACCTTGCGGAGGGAGGCGGCCCAGCTGCCCTGTCCGTATATGTTCTGTCCGTTCTCGAGATTGTTCCCGTCCTTCTCGCTGAGCCTGTCAAAACAGTAGCTGACAGTTTCCCAATGCTGCAGATCGCAGGACTTCATGATCGGACATCCGGGCATCGAGTGCATGCTCGTGGTCACCATGTAAAAAGCGTCGCCCTCACGGATCACATCATTATCCGGGAAATCCGCCCATATGACGGGATTCTTGATCGTTACCATCTGTATAGCCTTTCGGTTTTACTTATTCTTCGTCTTCCTCTTCTTCCTCTTCGCGGGCCTCAGCGCGCTTTTCCTTAAGCTTTGCGATATCGTTCTTTGCCTTGACCGCGGTCTCCTTTATATGACCTGCCATGCCGGATATCCTGGACTTGATGCCGTCCTTGCCTCCGAGCTTTGATACCACGCTGTCCACGCCGCCGAGTCCGAGGAGCTTAAGGTTGCGTCCGACATCCTCGTTGTTGAGCAGGCCCACGATAGCATCAGCCATGTCAGCGGTTATCTTGCCGCCCGACATGCATACTACCGAGTGGAACGGCATCTCATTGACCATGGCAATGAACATTCCGCTGCCTTCTTTTTTCACGAGACCCTTGCTCTTTTCGGCCATCTCGATGAGCTTGATGATACGTGCGCCCCACTTGGTATCCCTTGCGTCCTCCATGGTCGAGCAGAGGGTGAAGCGATCGTCCGCGCGTCTTACGCTGTCCGGGATGGGTCCGCAGAGGAGCTTCTCGAACTCGCTGTCCGAAACGCTCGAGGGATCGCCGAAATAGTATGTCGGGAGCTCATCTCTGGTGTACTGCCAGATATCGTACTCCTCGTGATTGAACCAGATGTCTCCGCGCAGCCTGATGTCGCGGCTCGACGAACCTACACTGATCGTGTACGCGCCGGGCTCCACGCACCACTTGTGCGCGCCTACGCAGTAATACGAGAACGCTCTCTCGTCAAGCTCGACCGTGATCTCTTTCTCCTCGCCGGGTGCTAAGAATACCTTCTCGAAGCCTTTGAGCTCACGCAGAGGCCTGAATACCTTGCTTCCGGTCTTGCCGACATAGATCTGAGCTACTTCCGCGCCCGCAACCTTACCGGTGTTCTTAACTTTGAACGAAACGGTAGCGCACTTGTCGCCGGCCTTCAGCTCCAGTCCGCTGTAGCCGAACGTCGTATAGGAAAGACCGTGTCCGAACGGGAACAGCACGTTCATGTCCACGCGGTCGTAATATCTGTAGCCCACGAACAGACCCTCGCGGTACTCGACCGTAAGCCTGTTGCCGGGGAAATTGTCGTAGCAGGGTGTATCCTTGATCGAAACGGGGAACGACTCCGCGAGCTTACCCGAAGGATTCGTAACTCCGAAGAGGATGTCGATTACGGCCTCTCCCGAAGCCTCGCCCGCCAGATATGCCTCGAGCACGGCGTTGACATTGCCGATCCAGGGCATGGATACGGGCGAACCGTTATGCAGTACGACAACGGTATTGGGCTGAACCTTAGCGACCTCCCTGATCAGGCGGTTCTGGCACTGGGGCAGTCTCATATGCTCACGGTCGTAGCCCTCGCTCTCGAAGCTGTCCGGAAGTCCCGCAAAGATAACGGCTACATCCGCTGCAGCGGCCTTGCTTACGGCCTCGTCGATCAGATCGTCCTCAACGATGTCCTTTGTTGACGAGAATCCCTTTGTATATTCAACGAGTGTGTGTCTCGTCGATGCCGAAAGAGCGCTGATAACGCGGGTAGGATTGATGTGCGAGCTGCCGCCGCCCTGGTATCTGGGCTTCTTCGCGAACTCTCCGATGAAGAGGATCTTCTGGTCCTTCTTAAGAGGCAGCGCGCCGTCGTTCTTTAAGAGCACCATGCCCTCTCTCGCGACCTTTCTGGCCTCCTTGTGGTCGGCAACATAGTCGAATACGGGTCTGTTCTTTTCCGCAGGTGCCATGCCGTTCTTGGCATCCATGAAACCGGTGTATCTGTTGACTTTGTTGAGGATATTCTCGACAGCCCTGTCAAGATACTCCTCCTTCAGACGTCCTTCTTCCACCGCCTCGATGATCTTCTCTTCGTTGATCCCGTTGCTCGACGGCATTTCGAGATCGAGGCCGGCCTCAACGCCGAGCGGTCTGTCGTTGACTGCGCCCCAGTCGGACATAACGAATCCGTCAAAGCCCCACTCGTCGCGCAGGACTTTGTTAAGAAGCCAGGGATTCTCGGAGCTGTAGACGCCGTTGATCCTGTTGTACGAGCACATCAGCGTATCGGGATGAGAGGTCTTTACCGCCTCCTCGAACGCTGCGAGGTAGATCTCGCGCAGGGTCCGCTCGTCAACCACCGCGGATACCGTCATACGGCGCTTTTCCTGGTTGTTCGCAGCAAAATGCTTCAGCGAAACGCCGACGCCCTTCGACTGCACGCCCTTGATATATGCCGAAGATATCTGTCCCGCCACATAGGGGTCCTCGGAAAGATACTCGAAATTACGTCCGCAGAGAGGCGAACGCTTGATATTGATCGCGGGTCCGAGCAGGATATCAACGTCCTCGGCAAGGCACTAGTCTCCGAGCAGCTCTCCGACGTGCTCCGCAAGATTCCTGTTAAATGTGCTCGCAAGGCATACGCCCGCAGGGAAGCAGACCGCCTGTCTGCTCTGCGACAGATCGGCAACGTCGCCCGATGCGGCTACCTTTCTCAGTCCGTGAGGGCCGTCGCTTACCGTGATCGCCGGTATCCCGAGCCTGTCAATGGCCGCGGTATGCCATGCGTCGGCTCCGCCCGCCAGCTTTGCCTTTTCCTGAAGCGTTAACTGTGACACCAGTTCTTTGATAGTCATAAATACCTTCTCCTTCGCTATATTTATTATTTGAATGCCAAAACTATTTCATAAGATAACCGCCGAGCTCCGCGACAGTATCAACCACCGCGACGGTGCCCGCATCCTCGAGTTCCTCACGCGTTCCGTAGCCGTAGGATACGCCGATCGTCGCAATGCCGTGCTTTGCGGCGCCTTCCGCGTCATAGCAGCGGTCTCCGATCATCACTACATCCTTCGGATCGGTGATGCCGTGTTTTTTCAGCAGATACTCGATGACCTGCGATTTCGTTTTGCGTCCCGACTCCTCATCGTTGCCGATGACATCGGTAAAATACGGGGCCAGTCCGAAATGCTCCATGATCCTGACTGCCTGGGTATGGCGTTTTGAAGTCGCCACGATCAGCTTATAGCCGTAGGCCTGCAGTCTCCGGCACATATCCGCGATCCCGGGGTACGGCACATTCTCGCACCAGCCCTGCTTATCGTAGTACACCCTGAATATCCTTACGGCCTCGTCTACCTTGTCCGGAGCCACTCCGAACTTCGGGAAACTCTCCGACAGGGGCGGTCCCACAAAGCTGAACAGCTCCTCATGAGGGGGTACCGGCATGCCCATCTGCTCGAAGGCGTATCTCGCCGCGTTCGTGATGCCCTCGCCCGACTCGGTGAGTGTCCCGTCCAGATCGAAGAACAGATACGGATACATCGGTTTTATCTCCTCCGCTATCGCGGCGAGACCTCTCTTCAGGCGCTCCATACCGTCCTCAACAACACTCCTCGGACACGCGAGATTGATGCGCAGGAATCTGTCACCGGCCGTACCGTATTCCGAACCCTCGCAGACGAACAATCCGGTGATGCGCCTCAGCTCATTCGCGATAAACTCGCTGACCGTGCGCTTCTCACAGCCCGGTCTGCCCTTTGCGGCAGCCTCTGTGACTCCGATGCCGCTCACATCCACCCATAACAGATATGTGGCTTCGGCCTCGACAGGGATGGCGCCCGGTATCTCACGTCTTATATACTCGCAGGCAAAGCGTCTGTTCTCTGCCAGATACTCACGCAGCGCATCGAGCCAGGGAGTGCCCTTTGTAAAGGCTGCGACGGCAGCGGTCACCGCGAATGCGTTCGGCTCGGCTACCTCATCGGTATTCAGCGCGCGGCGTATGCGATCCCTTAAGTGTTCGTTCGGAACACTGACGGCCGCGGTATTGAGTCCGGCTATGTTAAATGTCTTTGTGGGAGCGATGCAGGTGATCGAACATTGCCTGCAGGTATCGTTCACCGAGGCAAAGGGTATGTATTCTTTGCCGGGGAGCGTGAGATCGCAGTGGATCTCGTCGGATATCACGGTGACTCCGTGCTTCGCGCAGAGCTCGCCGACCCTTGCCAGTTCCTCACGCGTCCATATGCGCCCCGCGGGATTCTGCGGGTTGCACAGGATCATCAGTGTGGTCTGGGGGTCCGAAAGCTTTGCCTCAAGATCCTCGAAATCCATATCATACCGGCCGTCGTGATACAGAAGCGCGTTCTCGAGCACACGGCAGCCGTTGTTGATTATGCTGTTAAAGAAAATATTGTAGACCGGTGTCTGTATCACGACATTCTCGTTGGGTGTCGTGAGTTTCCGCACCGTGCTGGAAATGGCGGGTATAACACCCGTGCAGAAGATCAGCCACTCCTTTTGAAGCTCAAAACCGTGCCTGGTCTTCCACCAGTAAATATAGCTGTCATACCAGGCGTCCGGAACATCGGAATACCCGAATATCCCATGCTCAAATCTCGCGGCAAGGGCCTCCCTGATCTCGGGCGCGGTCTTAAAATCCATGTCCGCGACCCACATCGGGAGCTCGCCCTCTTTTACGTCCCATTTGAGTGAATCCGTTCCGCGTCTGGAAATGATCTCGTCAAAATCGTAAACCATTATGCTTTTCCCCCATACCCATTATATCTAAAAGCTCTGTTATTACTGTCTCCAACTGACAATGTCGGCGGTCTTCGCGATATCGCTGCAGACGATCTTTGTCTTCGAAGGATCGATCTGGTCCTTCTCCATGATCAGCTCGCCGATATGCTCAGCGCGGATCGTGCCTGACTTGGGATTAAATACGCTCTCTATACCGGAGCAGATCTCGGCATCCACATCGGAATACTCAAACGCGAGCGTGGTGTCGAGCAGCCTGCAGTTGATCATTTTAAGATTATCTATGTAGCACATGCCCTG
>JAGCSS010000066.1 GCA_017964055.1 Lachnospiraceae bacterium | reverse complement strand
GCTCGAGCACCTGGCGGTATATCTCGGCGGCCGTCTCGGGATTGATCTCCTCGTAGAACTTTTTATATTCCTCGATCTCGGGCGCGCGGTCATTGTATACGACATTGATATCGAACCTGCGCACTCTCTCCTCAAAGGCTTCGTATTCGTCCTCGAATACCCGCAGTCTGTCCACCTCCGCCTGCAGTTCGAGTATCTTGCGGGCGTAAGTGCCGTTCTCATCCTCAAGGGTATCTATCTTTGCCTCTAGCTCCTTGATGACCTCTACGGCCTCTTTAATGTTCTTGTAGGGGTAATTCTCCTCGTTGATCAGAACATCGTCGGGAACATCCGGCAGGATCAGATTGAGAATCGGAACGTCTTTAATAAGCGGTCTGAGAGCCGTGCCCATACCGCCGACATCCATTTTAACAAGGAGCGCGAAAATGGCGAGCCACACGATAATGATCAGAATGATCATCAGGCCCGTTCCTATTTTGCTTATTACGCTCTCTTCATCCGGATTAGCCGGAGCGTCCTTTTTGTCCTTCTTAGCCATAGCCTTCCTGCCTTAAATATTTTATTCCGCGCCGGTACCGCTCATCTGTCCCGGCCGGGGTTTTGCTTCTTCGTCCTCGGGCTCAGCCGTGCTGTGCCTGTAGCTGACCAGCTCGTCGACCTGCTTGCGCTCTTCGTTGTTGTATTCCTGCAGATATTCCGCAAAGCGCTTTTCCCTGAGTTTTTCGATCGTCTTGCGTTCCATGACGACCGTATTGAGCCTGGTACGCATCAGCTCGAGCTGCTTCTCGGCGCGCTTTACCATCATTTCCTGACTGCTCAGCTGCTCATCGATTATATCGATGGCGTCCGAACAGCGCGCTATCTCGGTCACGTCAAGGTCCCCGTTTACGAGCTTTTCCAGCCGCTCGCGGTATTCGGCCTTGCGCGCCAGTATCTCATCGCGCTTGTTCTCCTCGGCGGTGAGCCTGGCTCTGGCGATACCGAAATTGATCTTGGCCTGTCCTTCGAGCTTTTCCTTGATCTCGAGGACACCCTGCAGATCAAAACTAAACTTCTTCATTCGATCAGCCCCAATCAGCCTTCTTCATTCTCAAAGATCGCCCTCAGATCCGCGAGCGTCTCTTCGAATGTGAATTTGTCGCTCGTATCCTGCATCAGGAACGCGTTCACTTCGTCGATCTTCGAGATCGCATAGTCAATGTTCTTGTTGGCGCCCGCTTTATAAGCGCCTATATTGATAAGGTCCTCCGACTCGTTGTAGGTGGCCATTATCATCTTGAGCTTTGACGCGAGCTTTTTCTGCTCCGGCGTAACGATAGCGCTCATTACACGGGAGATGCTCGATAAGATGTCGATGGCGGGGTAATGTCCCTTGGCTCCGAGGCTTCTCGAAAGGATGATATGTCCGTCGAGTACGCCTCGCGCGGTATCTGTGATCGGTTCGTTGAAATCGTCGCCGTCTACCAGTACCGTATAAAGCCCGGTTATCGAGCCCTTGTCCGATTTGCCCGCACGCTCGAGGAGCTTGGGCATCTCGGTGTAAACGCTCGGCGGATAGCCTCTCGATACGGGAGGCTCGCCCGCTGCGAGTCCTATCTCACGCTGCGCCATCGAAAAACGCGTGAGTGAGTCCATCATGAGCAGAACATCCTTGCCCGTATCGCGGAAATACTCGGCGATCGCCGTGGCCGTTTTTGCCGCTTTTTTACGCGTGAGGGCGGGTTTGTCGGATGTGGCGATGACAACGACCGAACGCGACATACCCTCTTCTCCGAGGTCTCGCTCGATGAACTCCCTGACCTCACGTCCGCGCTCTCCGATCAGCGCTATGACATTTATATCGGCTTTTGTGTTGCGCGCGAACATACCAAGCAGAGTCGATTTACCTACACCGGAGCCGGCGAATATTCCGATACGCTGTCCCTTGCCGATCGTGAGCAGTCCGTCGACCGCCTTGACTCCGAGAGTCAGCGGCTCGTTGATCATCTCACGGGTAAGCGGGTCGGGCGGATCCGCCTCGGCGGGATAAGTGACCGCGGTACGCAGCTCGGAGCCGTCCATTGGTTCACCGAGTCCGTCGAGCTTCATGCCCAGGAGCTTCTGCCCCACCTTAACGCTGAACTTCGCTCCGGTATTCATAACGGTGCTGCCTACTCCTATACCCGAGATATCCTCGTAAGGCATCAGGATAACATAATCGTCCTTGAATCCGATGACCTCGCACAGCGCGGTTACGGTGTGGTCCTTCGAGGTGACCACGCACATATCCTCGAGCACGACGTCAGGGCCCTGCGATTCGATCGTAAGGCCTACGACCCTGGTCACGCGCCCGAGTTCTTTTACATAGTTTTTCTCAAGCAGAGAATCGTATTTCTGAGTATCGACCATGTTTATTCCTTTTCGGCGAGCAGTCTGATATCCTCGATGAGGCTCATCAGCTGTCCGTCCAGACTGCAGTCATATATCCTCGATTCGGTCTCGATCATGCACTGGTTCCTCTCGAGCAGCTTATCCGCAACGACCTCAAGCTGCGCGCCTTCGGAGAGATATCCGCGGATAGCGTCCTTTGAGTACGAAACGACCGGGAAATCGGCCTCTGACACGCGCACGATGAAGTTCTCGTTGCCGTGCTTGTCCTTTAACGCATTGTCGATGAGATGGAGAATGATTTCCTTTTTGTCATCGGCATATATCCCGGTGAGTTTTTGGATATACTTTATAACTATTTCGACAAAAGCAGGCTCCAATTCATCCACCTGCTTCTCATATTCTTCTCTATATTGATTTTTGATCTGCTCCAGCTCGGCGCGGGCCTGGGTATTCTCCTCCTCAGCCTGCTGCCTGCCCTGTTCGAGTCCCTCTGCGCGCGCCTGTTCGAGCGCCTCATTTATGCGCTCCTCGGCCTTCTGCTCGGCGTCCTCGATGATCATGTTTGCCTGGGCGTTGGCATCCTCGAGCATCTGAGCTATCTTCTGTTCGGTCTCGGCGATCTTTGCCTCGGTCTCCTCGAGCTCCTTTTTGCTTTCGCGCAGCCTCGATTCAACCTCCATGATGCCTGCCTCTTCGCGAGATGCGGGCACCTCGGTCTCCGTACCGTCCTCGCTTAAGAACACCTGCTCCGTGGGGATCCCGGGCTCAAATCCGACATCCTCGCTCGTGAGGACATTACCTTCGCTGAGCTTCTGCGAGAGTTCCTGGAAATCAACCTTTCTGTTCGAGTTGATCTCCTCGAGGTACTTATCCATCATCTTTTCCTGGAGTTCTTCCGCCCTCGCGTTCATGTCGATATTGCGGATATCCTCGCTGTAGGCGATCTGACTGGCTTTGATAAGATTAGACAACTATATCGTCACCTCCGCCTCGTGAAATGATGATCTCACCCGTATCCTCGAGCTTACGTATGATGTTAATGATCTTCTGCTGCGACTCTTCAACATCCTTCATACGAACAGGTCCCATGTACTCCATGTCTTCCTTGATCATGTCAACAAGACGCGAGGACATGTTCCTGAAGATGGCATCCTGAACGTTCTCCACGGAGCCCTTGAGCGCAACGGCAAGGTCGGAATTCTCAACCTCACGCAGCACGCGCTGAATGGACTTGTCGTCGAGGAGCAGGATATCCTCGAATACGAACATCTTCTTTCTGATCTCGTCGGCCAGCTCGGGCTCTTCGATCTCGAGGGTTTCGAGGATGTGCTTTTCCGTCGCACGGTCTACGGTATTGAGGATCTCAACAACAGCATCTACGCCGCCGGCAATGGTGAAGTCCTGATTTGCCAGGCTGGCAAGTTTCTTTTCGAGCACTCTCTCAACCTCCTGGATAACATCGGGCGAGGTTCTGTCCATCATCGCGATACGCTTGGCAACATCCGCCTGCTTGTCCGGAGGCAGCGCGCCGATGATCTGAGCCGACTGCGATGAAGCTAGATACGAAAGGATGAGGGCTATAGTCTGCGGATGCTCATCCTGAATGAAGTTTAACAGCTGGGAAGGATCGACCTTACGCACAAACTCGAAGGGACGAACCTGCAGCGAAGCGGTAAGTCTTCCGATAACGTCGACCGCGCGGTCGTTGCCGAGCGCCTTTTCGAGGAGCTCCTTCGCGTATCCGATACCGCCCTCCGCGATATACTGCTGTGCAAGGCAGAGCTGGTAGAACTCGTCGATCACGGCGTCCTTAGTCTCCTGGTCGACACTCTTTGTATTCGCTATCTCGAGGGTGAGCGATTCTATCTCCTCTTCCTTCAGATGCTCGAAGAGCTTGGAAGAACGCTCCGGCCCGAGCGCGATCATGAGTATCGCGGACTTCTGCACGCCGTTATATTCATCAAGTGATTTGGTGCCGCCTGAATTGCTAGCCATTTTAGAGTCCTCCGCCGGTAAATATCATTATTCCCAACCGTCATCCCTCAGCCAGTTGCGCAGCAGCGCGGCGACGGCTTCGGGATTCTCGTCGATATATTTTTCGATAAGCCTCCGCGTCTCGGATTTTTCGCCGAATTCGATGTCCTCAAGGCTCTGATTGTCCTTCGTGGTCGCGAGCAGTCTCTCAACCGAAAGCTCGGGCTCTGTCTCCATAACCTCCTCGGGCTGCATCGCTCTGAATACGACGAACAGGAGCAGACCGATGATCAGCAGCGCGAGCAGTATCTCGAGGTACATGGATACATTAGTCTCCTTGACCTCGCTCGCTATGAAGTTCGGGATCTCGTATGCAGTGATCGAGATGTTCGCAACGGGGATTCCGGATGCGTCTGCAAAAAGCTGACGGAGCACCTCGATCCTCTCGGCCTCGATACCGCTGTCGAGTGCCACGCGTCCGTTGTTGTCGCTCGTAGCTCTCGCGACATATTCATCAAATGTGGTGCCTTCGAGCAGTCCGAGTACGGTAAGCTCCTCCTCGGTATGCTCAACTATCCTGGTAAGCGTTATACCGAGCGAGGACTGGTCGTTGTTGATAACGCCCCACTCCTTCTGGGTCTCGGTCACACGCTCGCTCGGCATGTACTTGATATCAAGCTCGTCATAGGAGCTGTTTCCCGAGTTCTGTGTGGAAATATAATAGTCGGTCTCATCGTTCGAATCGGTGCCGGGGATGTCTCCCGAAGCTCCGGTGGTCTCGGACGATATCTTTTTATAGGACGAGTAAAGTCCCTGCTCGAGGCCCTCTCCCGCCAGGTACTCGGTGTAGAGGATCGAGGTCTTGTCGCAGTTTACATCGAGCGAGGAAACGATCTCCGCATCGCTGTAGCCGTTCTTTACAGCCAGCTCGAAGAGCTTGTCGTTGTACCATTTCTCGACGAGCTTCTTATATGCGAGATTCGCGTTGAGGTCCTGGACATCGGGGTCTTCCTCCTCGCCTCCGAAGAGCAGGTTTCCGTGCTGGTCGATGATCTTGATCTTATCGGTGGTCGAATTGCCGATGGCATAGGCAACCGAAGTAGCGATCGATATGGGAGTTTCCTTTGTGTTGAAGCTCTCGTTGATAGTCAGGAATACGCTGCAGCTGATCTCCGAAGCCGGTGCCAGTATCCTGTTGGTATTGTCCGCAGGGAAATAGACCACCGAAGCCTTCTCAACGCCGTCGAGCAGTGAAAGCTGCTTGGAAACGCTGGACTGCATATAGAGGTGGCCCTTCAGCATCTTATCGTTGCTGGTGGTACTCAGGTCGTTTTCGAGAAGTCTCGCGAGCGTCATCTCATCGCCCGCTTCGGTACCCGCCAGAGCGAGCACTGCGTTCTGCTTTTTGGTTACATCCACATCGACCGTCAGGTTGTCCGCTTCGAGTTTGTTCGCAATGCCCTCGGCCGAAAGGATCTCCATCGCGGATTTCGCGGTGGCAGTCGATTCGAATGTATTGAGGGGCTCGTACTGCACACGGCTCAAGAGTATGATCAAAATGACCAGAGTGAGCACAACAGCCGCAAACGAGCTGATCGAGATCACCTTCTGCCGCGTGGTCAGCTTCTTCCAGAATTCCAGAAGCCTGGCAGGTAATTGTCTAAGTCTTTCGAGCATTTCATTCTCCATTCCGTGCCTTGGCACATGTCATCTTGCGGCGTGATAATACCGCTTTACCGGGCACCTCGCGAAACAAAGTTCGCTCGGTGACCGTTAGCTCGGAGCAGTCCCCGGAAGCAGGCTTCCGGAACTGCCCTCTCGCTTATCGCACAAAAGCCACAGTATCAGAACTGCAGCTGCATAATCTCCTTATACGCTTCGATCACGGCGTTTCTCACCGCAACCGTGTATTGCAGGGAGATATTGGCCTTCATCTGGGCCACCTGAAGGTCGTGAGTGTTCTCGGTCAGGCCCATCGCATAGGCAAGTTCCGCCTCCGCAGCCTCATTCGAGTAGTCGTTGGTTTCCTTGATCATATTCATCGCAGAATGAAGCAGTCCGTCAAAGGTCGAGCCTTTGGTCTCCTCCTCCCGCTTTAAGATCGAATCCTCATAGCCCTCGAGCCGCTTGAACTTGGCCGGGCTTGCAAGACTCGACGCGCTGCTGATCCCCGAGAGTCCCTTAAGACCGGGAACCGCAAGTATATCGGATATATTGCTCATAGGTCATCCTCCTGTAACAGTCATCACTTTCCGAGTTCAAGTCCCTTTAAGAGCATGTTCTTGGTAGCGTTGAATGCCGTGACGTTCGCCTCGTAGGAACGGGTCGCGTCGATGAGGTTTGTCATCTCTGTGACGGTATTGACATTCGGGTAGGTAACATAGCCGTCATCATCCGCATCGGGATGCGCGGGGTCATAAACCTTGACCAGCGAAGCGACATGGTCCTCGACGATGGCCGTGACCTTTACGCCGTTGCCCGTTGTGGAAACGGCATGATTGCTGCGGGACTGGTCGAGCGCATACTGGAATGCGTTCTCTGTCTTCTCCGCAAATACAACAGTTTTACGTCTGTATACTTTCCCGTTCTCGTCACGGGTAGTCTGAGCGTTGGCGATATTTTCCGCGATCGTGTCCATACGCATGGACTGCGCAGTCATACCGCTCGCGCTGATATTCATGCAGCTGAATAATCCGCCCATAGATCCTCCTTAAAAATCAGTGATCACGATGAAAGAACTGTCTTGATCCTGCTGAATTCCTGTGACATGGAATCGAGCAGAGTGTAATACATAATGGTGTTTTCCGCGAGATTCGCGTTTTCGGTATTGATATCGACGTTGTTGCCGTCGAGTCTGTAGCTGAGTTCCTGCTGATCCGTATAAAGCGTCGTCTCGAGCTTTGAGAGGTCGACATTCGCCACGCGCTTGTTCAGGTCGCCGCCGTCCCAGTAATCCTTCATGAGTTCGCCCTTTAAGTAGTCCTGGAACTTGATGTCCTTGCGCTTGTAATTGGGGGTATCGTTGTTGGCGATATTGTTCGCGATGACCTCGTTGCGCTTCCAGCTCGCGTCCGCGGCTTTGTTCAGAACATTTATATAGTTGAAAGCATTCGATCCTATCATTTTCTTTCCTCCGCGTGCCGAAAATTCACACAATTCGGCACAGTACATGGTTATACACTATTTATTATATAATACCCACATTAAAACACAAGATATATTTACAAAAATCTTTTAAAATACCATAATTTGTGGATACAATTCTTTTTATCATCTCCTTTTCCCCGAAATCGGTCATCTCGCAAGCGGAGCTTGCTCGATTTACGTTGGCTCAGCCCGCTTATCAGAAGCAGACATCTCGCAAGCGGAGCTTGCTCGATTTACGTTGGCTCAGCCCTCAGCGCGCACTTCGTGCTCTCGTCCTGCTTACATGCCTGCCTGCGAACCTTCGGCTCGCGTCATGCATGTAACACAGGACGCGGGCTTTGCCCGCGCTGAGGGCATTCGCTTATCGCCAAAAAAGCACAAAGGGATTTTGTATACACAAAATCCCTTTGAAAAATGCAATCCCTTGATAAGCTTATTTAGTTTCCTTCAGCTCATCGAAGACTACGTCATTAAGAACCTTGATATAGGTTCCTTTCATACCTGAGGACCTGGACTCGATAACGCCGGCGCTTTCGAATTTGCGCAGCGCATTGACGATGACTGAACGCGTGATGCCCACGCGGTCCGCGATCTTGCTGGCAACGAGTATGCCTTCATTGCCCTCGAGCTCGTCGAATATGTGACGGATGGCCTCAAGCTCCGAAAAGCTGAGTGTGCTGATAGCCGATCTCACGATCTGTACCTTACGGTTCTCTTCGGCGTTCTCCTCGTTTACCGAACGCATCATCTCAAGTCCGACTACGGTGGTGCCGTACTCGCTGAGTATGATGTCATCGATATTGAAGCTGCTGCCCGAACGGTAGAGGAACAGCGTGCCGAGTCTCTCACCTGCGATATCGATAGGTGTGATGATAGCCACATAATTACCGATATTGTCGCCCTCGAAGCCAAGCGTCTCGAGGTTGACGTTCTCCTTGGTGGAGAGAATGTTGAGCAGGCGCTCGTTAAGCTCCGGGTCGATATGTCCGCCGACCGAATCCTTAATAAGCTCCTGTATCGGAGTGATGTCATTCCTGTTCTTGATGCCGAGTATCTTGCCCTTTCTGCTGATGACAAGGATATTCGATTCAAGTATGTCGCCGAGAACAAGACAAATATCGTTAAACACAACCTTATGAGAACTGTTATTGTGTAAAAGCTTGTTTATCTTTCTGGTTCTGTCAAGCAATTGTACGCTCATTTAAATAATCCCCCATGCAAAACAATCATTTGGATACAATTTACATATTAGCACAGATTGTTTTGAAAATGCAATAGAAACTATTCAAATTTGCGCAATTATTTATAAATTGCAGATACAATTTATGACTGTTCTTCGACAACAGGCACATCAGGCTTCTGCCATGAGACAAAATCGCAGTCGGGATGGTTCGAACATCCGTAGAATCTCCTGCCCTTTTTCGTCTTCATGATCAGCACGTCGCCGGTGCCGCACTTGGGGCACTTCTGTCCGGTCTTCTCGATCAGAGGCTTTGTATTCCTGCAGTCGGGGAAGTTCGGGCAGGCAAGGAACTTTCCGTGCGGTCCGTACTTGATGACCATGCGGCTGCCGCACTGGTCACATATTATATCGGATTCTTCGTACTTAATGTTAACCTTTTCGAGTTCTTTGTTTGCCGCCTCGACCGCCGTCTCGAGATCGGGGAAGAAATTCTCGATAACGGTCTTCCATTTTACCTCGCCGTTTCCGACCGCGTCGAGCAGGCCTTCCATCGTGGCCGTAAAGTTAACGTCCACTATACCCGGGAAGGATTTGGTCATGATATTGTTGACCGCCTCACCGAGCTCGGTTATGTACAGATTTTTATTTTCCTTCGCGACATAATGGCGCGCGATTATCGTAGTTATTGTAGGAGCATACGTACTCGGACGTCCGATGCCGAGCTCCTCGAGAGTCTTTACCAGGGAACCCTCGTTGAAATGAGCGGGCGGCTGCGTAAAATGCTGCTCCGCTTCGATGCCTGCGCATACGGGTCTGGTATTCTTTGTGATCCAGGAAAGGTCCTTATTGTCCTCATCCCTGCTCTGCTCTTCGTCAAGCTTGTAAACCGACATAAAGCCGTCGAACGAGAGCGATGCCGCACCCGCGGTGAACGTATATCCGGCTGCGTCGAGCTTGATGCTGATCGTATCGTAAACGGCCTGCTCCATGCGGCTGGCAACAAAACGCTTCCAGATAAGCTTATAGAGTCTTAACTGATCGCGCTGCAGCGAATCCTTGACCTCATCGGGCGTCAGGTCGATATACGAGGGTCTGATCGCTTCGTGCGCGTCCTGTATCTTTTTCTCGTTCTTTGCCTCAGCGGGCTTTTCCGAGAGATATTTCTTGCCGAAAGCGCCTTCGATGTACTCTCTGGCCGCCTTATCAGCCTCTTCCGAGATACGGGTGGAATCGGTACGCAGATAGGTGATAAGTCCGATCGTGCCGTGTCCCTTTACGTCCACGCCTTCATAGAGCTGCTGCGCGAGCTGCATGGTCTTCTGCGTGGAGAAGTTCAGGAGCTTTGACGCTTCCTGCTGCAGCGTACTCGTTGTGAAAGGCAGAGGTGCCTTGCGCCTGCGCTCGCCGTGTCTGATATCGGTGATCGTAAATGCCGCGCCCTCGAGAGCCTTCTGAACGGCCTTGGCCTGCTTTTCCGATGTAATGTCTATCTTCTTTCCGTCCTTGCCGGTCAGATGAGCCTTAAAATGCTTGCCGGAAGGTCCGTCCATCTCTGCGTCGATGTACCAGTACTCCTCGGGAACAAAAGCAGCGATCTCAGCCTCTCTGTCCGCAATGATGCGGAGAGCGACCGACTGCACGCGTCCCGCGGAAAGACCGGATTTAACCTTTGCCCAGAGCAGCGGGCTGATCTTATAGCCCACGAGTCTGTCCAGCACGCGTCTGGCCTGCTGAGCGTCGACCAGATCCATATCGATATCCCTGGCCTGCTTGATGGAATTCTTTATCGCGTTTTTGGTGATCTCGTTGAAAGTGATCCTGCTGCAGTTTTTCTCGTTAAGCTTGAAAAACTCATACAGATGCCATGAGATCGCCTCTCCCTCGCGGTCAGGGTCCGTTGCAAGATAGATCTTGTCGGCCTTTTTGACCTCTTTGCGGATATCGGCGAGCAATGTGCCTTTTCCGCGGATAGTGATATATTTAGGTTCAAAGTCGTGCTCCACATCGATGCCCATACTGCTCTTGGGCAGGTCTCTTACATGTCCGTTCGATGCGATAACCTCATAACCGGTGCCGAGAAACTTCTTGATAGTCTTGGCCTTTGCCGGCGACTCCACTATTACCAGATTCTTTGCCATCCCATTATCCTCCACATATTTAAGCGTTCATTAGCATACACTTTTTTCTTTCGGGATGCAAGGAAAAAATTATTATTGCCTCACCGCGATGAATCTTCCGTCGCCCGTACTCCTTGCGAGTCCGCGCAGTTCCAGGAAAGTCAGCGTCGCCATGAGCTGTGAAAAATCGAGCCCCGTGCGGAACGAAAGCTCGGAGGTGCTCTTCGGTCTGAGGTCGAGGATCTTAAGCACCATGGCCTGATCGGAGGTAAGGCCTTTTACCTTTATTTTGCGGTTTGTCCTGTTCTGCGCACCCTCCCTGTCGACCAGATAACCGTACGAATGCGCCATCTCGGCAACTATGTCTTCGGGCGAAGTCACCAGCCTCGCGCCCTGCCTTATCAGCTTGTTGCAGCCGTCACTGAGTTTGTCGCCGATACGGCCCGGGATGGCATAGATGTCCTTCCCCTGTTCCAGCCCAAGCTCCACCGTTATGCCCGTCCCGCTGCGCTGCCGCGCTTCAACGACCAGGATGCCGTCTGCCAGACCCGAGATGATCCTGTTGCGCATAGGGAAATTGGCGGGAAGCGGCTCCCTGCCGGGTGAAAATTCCGTTATCAGCCCGCCGCTTTGAGGTATCCTTTCATAAATATCCTTATTTGCCGGAGGATAACAGATATCCACCCCACAGCCAAGTATCGCGTATGTCTGCCCGCCGCCCTGCAGCGCTCCTCTGTGCGCATAACCGTCTATACCCGCCGCCATGCCGCTGATGATATCTATCCCGAGCTTCGCCAGTTCTTCGGAAAAACTCACCCCGAGCTCGCGTCCGTAAGGAGTGCAGCCTCTGCTGCCTATGACCGCTATTGCGGGCCTGCCGTTTTCGGGAAGCTTTCCTTTATAAAACAGACCCGGCGGAGGATCTGCGATCTGACTCAGCCGCTCCGGGTACTGCGGATGCTCCCGGCTCACAAAGCCTATCCCGCGCGCCTTAAGCTTTTCGTACTCCTCATGCGGATCGTAGTCTCTCCTGCGTTCGATCATTTTTTCAAAAGAATACGGACTCAGTATCCCCGAAGTAAATAATTCGCCTTCGCCCGCTTCGAATACCTCCTTTGCCCCTCCGAAGCATTCGATCAGGCGGTCAGCCTCAAAAGCGGTCAGATAATCCACTCCCGCGAGGAACAGCATGTATTCTTCGTTCTCGGTGTCTGTTATGTTCGTTTTCTCCTCCATGGCAAATTCCTCTTTCGGGCACTCGCAGTTACGTTTTCGATTATAGGCTTTGCCTATAATATCGGCTTCACCGAATTCTGCCTGCCTCTTTCGCAACTCTGCTTGCCCTTCACTTCATCATCTCATCCATCCCTGCGATACCCATTCTGTATCCAAGCGCTTCCGCCAGATGCGCGCTCCTTATCCTCTCCGAGCCGTCCATGTCCGCGATAGTTCTCGCCACCCTCAGTATCCTGTGATATCCGCGCGCGCTCAGGTTCATCGCCTCGAACGCGTTCTCCATCATTTTTCGTTCTTCCTTGCCCAGCTCGCAGAAACGCATGATCTCCGAACCCGTCAGCTGAGAGTTGAAATTGATATCGAGCCCGCGGTAGCGCTTCTCCTGCACACTGCGCGCGCTCTCCACGCGCTGTCTTATCGCTTCGCTCGATTCATTCCTGCCGATCGAGCTGAGCGCCTTATACTCGATCTCCTCGACATTGACGCACAGATCGATCCTGTCGAGTATCGGTCTGCTGATCTTTCTCCTGTAGCGGTTTATCATGCTGGGCGAGCAGGTACAGCGGTTGCGGTCCGGATAGAATCCGCAGGGGCAGGGGTTCATCGACGCTACCAGCATGAAACCTGCCGGATAGGTATACGACGCCGAGAGCCTGGAAATATGCACCTCTTTGTCCTCGAGCGGCTGTCTGAGCGCCTCGATCACCTCGCGTGAGAATTCCGGCAGCTCATCGAGATACAGTATCCCGTTGACCGCGAGACTCACCTCTCCCGGGCGCGGATACTGCCCTCCGCCGATCACCGAATTGACTGTGGCGGTATGGTGCGGACTGCGAAACGGCCTGCGGGTGACCATGCTCATGCCGCTGCCGAGCTTCCCGGCCACGCTGTATATCCTGGTCAGCTCCATGCTCTCGTCGAAGCTCAGCTTCGGCATGATGCCCGGCATGCGCCTCGCTATCATCGTTTTGCCGGCCCCCGGCGGACCGGACATCAGGAGATTGTGCTGCCCTGCTGCGGCTATCTCCGCGGCGCGCCTCGCGGCCGCCTGCCCCGCTACCTCGGAAAAATCGGGGACCGCTTCGCTCTCCTGACGGACGAATATACTGTCTGTGTCCACGCGCACCGGTCCGAGTCCGTCTTCGGCACCGTACAGGAACTCAACAAGCTGCGCCAGGCTTTCGCTGCCGTAGCAGTCCACTCCCTGCACCACGCCGGCCTCCATCACGTTTTCTTTCGGGACTATCACCTTTTTTATCCCGTTTTCACGCGCGGCGAGGACGATCGGCAGTATGCCCGGGATACCCTTTATCTCACCGTCGAGACCCAGCTCGCCCACCACGAGCACGCCTTCGAGCTGCTCTCCCGGTATCAGTCCGGACGCTGCCATGACAGCGAGAGTTATCGGCAGATCAAAGCCCGTGCCGCTCTTTCGCATATCCGCAGGCGACAGGTTTATCGTTATATGCTTCGGTCTCATCGCAAAGCCTGAGTTCTTCAGGGCCGTGCGGACCCTGTCGCGTGCTTCCTTAACCTCGCTTGCGAGAAATCCGACCATGTTGAACAGAGGCAGACCGTCGCTGACATCCGCCTCACAATTGATGATCTGCGCCTCGATACCGTACACCGCGGCGCTCAATACACTGCTGTACATTTTGCCTCCTTTTCGGTTTTTTAGGTCTCCCCGCAGCCGGGACATCCCTGCGTGCAAAAAGCTGCCTCAGGCGCAGAAATGCCCTGTGCGTACGGGAATAGAAGGAAAACAAATATGGAAACTGTCGAATAGAAAAATAAGATGTTTTCAGAATTTAAGAAAAATAGACTTCTGTTTCATCTGTATGCGAACAGATTATCACAGAAGTCTAATTAAGTCAATGATTATTTTGAATTTTCAGATAATTACTTTTCATTCCTGGTGAGTATCTTCTGGAGCTCGGCCATGAACGTATCCACATCCTGGAACTCACGGTATACCGACGCGAATCTTACGTAAGCTACCTGGTCGAGCTTCTGGAGCCTGTCCATGATCAGCTCGCCGATCACGGACGAAGGGATCTCCTTTGTGTCCATATTAAAGATCGTGTTCTCGATATCGTCGATCATATCGGTGATCTTATCGAGCGGTACGCTGCGCTTTCTGACCGAGAGCATAATGCCCTTTTCGATCTTGGCCCTGTCGTAAGCCTCACGCGTATTGTCCTTTTTGATGACGAATACAGGGATCGTCTCAACCTTCTCATAGGTGGTGAAACGCTTGTTGCAGGCATCGCACTGGCGGCGGCGTCTGATGGAATCGCCGTCTTCCGCAGGTCTCGAATCGATAACTCTGGTATTTTCATCTCCGCAGTAAGGACACTTCATCTTAAGAAAACCCCTATATATAGTTATTTGAGCTATACCTCAGCCCCTATATATAAGTTTAAGTAAAAGAAAAGCTTTGTCAAGGATAAATCACTTTTCCCGGGCAAACACATACATCCCTATCCCTGCGGCGATCGTCAGGTTAAGAGAGTCGACAAATTCGGTCTGCTCAATGCGTACCGGCTGACCGTATCCGGAAAACTCGGCAGGCAGTCCTGTGGCTTCGTTGCCGAATATCAGGCTGAACCGGTCGTCTCCGGGCATATCGGCGTCCCTCAGCGAGCAGCTGCCGTCGAGCATGAACGGATACAGCCTTCTGCCGGCAGACTCCGCTCCTCCGCAGAAACGCTTTGCATACTCACCGAAATCCGCGAACTTTTCGTGCCTGATCCTGAACAGCGAACCCATGCTCGCTCTGACTGTCTTCGGATTAAATACATCCGCCGCGGGCTCGATAACCGCCAGATCGTAGTAGCCGAAGCCGCACGCGGTCCTGATTATCGTACCCAGATTGCCCATGTTCCCGGGATTGACGAGCACGATATGCCGCCTTTCGGGATCGAGCTCGCATGAAAACTTCTTAAACACGCCGATCACATAGACGTTTTCCTTGTCGGAAAGCTTTGAGATAAGCTTGTTGTTCTCAACGACCGGTATCCTGCCGGCCTTCTCCTCGAGCCTGTCCCTGTCGGTAAACGAGCTGTGGACTATGATCTCCTCCACGCACTCCGGCATCGCGTCGATCAGCTCAAATGTCGGGAACGCGCCGAGCGTGTAGGAATAATCCGCCTCTTTTTTGTATATCTTTATATCCATCGCAAAAACTCCGTCTCAGGTCCGGAACCGCGGCAAAACGTTGCGCCGCTCCGCTATCGAATATTATCTGCCGCACATGATCGTAACCGCGCCCGGCATTACCTCGATCTCGCTCTTCAGGAAACTGCCGCCGTACTCCCCGTCAATGCTCCATGCCAGCTCCTCATCCGCTGTCAGGCTGACCTTCGTCACCTGATGGAACGAGATGTGCGGATCGTTAACGTCGCCCCGCATCAGCGCGGAAATGATGTTGCCGATCTCCACGGCCTTTTCCGGGGAACGTATGAGCAGCAGCTCCATTTTGCCGTCATCGAGCTTAACGTCAAAGCTCTTTAAGAAATCGAGACCGCCGATCGAAACCGAATTGCTGACCGTTCCGAACAGATAATCGCCCTCTTCCGAAAAACCGTCCGCCTCGATCTTAAGATGCCTCTTAAATCCCAGGTTCTCCGGCAGCGCAGATGCCGCGGTAAGGATATACGCCGCATATCCGAGCACGTTCTTGAGTTTCTGGTCCGTGCCGTAGCTTATCTCCGAAAAAGCCCCGAAAGCCGCGGTATAGTTAAAGAAGCTGCCGTTGCCCATCTTCCCGATATCATACGAAAAAGGCTTCCCGGAAAAAGCGGTCTCGAGCGCTTTTCCGAAACCCGCGGGGATCCCGAGGCTCTTTGAAAAATCATTGGTACTGCCTGCGGGAATGTATCCGATGCGGGGCCTGTCCTTCATCGCCATCGTCCCCGAGATCACATGATTGAGGGTCCCGTCGCCGCCCACGCAGATAACCATGTCGGCTCTGCCGTCAAAGCTTTTCAGGATATCCTCCGAATCCAGCTCCCCCGGAATGATCGGAAAAACAGTCGGCTCATAGCCTTCCGTTGCCGCCCTTCTCACTATGTTCATGATGCTCTGGGGGCCTTTCTTCTTGCCGGCCGCCTCATTGATCAGAACAACCATTTTCTTTTTATCCATTTTTTCTCCCTGCCCTAAACAGCTTTTGCAGGCCGCGGTCCGTTACCGCAGCCTCCGTCCCGACGATCTGACATTTAAGATATATCCGAAGAAACCGCCTATCACACCCCCGATGATGTGAGAAGTGTTCGAGATATTGTCGCTGACCGTCAGCCCCTCAAATATCTGCTGTCCGATATAAAAAGCCGCAACCAGTATAAAGGTCAGCGGTATCTCGCCTTCCCTAAAGCCGGTGAACGAAGACAGCAGTATAAACGCGAACACCACGCCGCTCGCCCCGCAGAGCGCTATATTGGGAAAAACGATATAGTTGAAGATGCTGGTCGCGAGCGCGGTGACGGCCGCAACAGTGACCAGTGTTTTTGAACCGTATTTCTCCTCGAGCATCGGTCCGAGCAGCAGTATATAACTCATGTTTCCGATCAGATGTGCCCAGCCCGAATGCCCGAGAACATGCGTGAACGCCCTCAGCCATGTGAGCGGTGAGAGCAGTGACGAATGATAGGTCATGAACAGCAGTCCCGTGGACTTCCCGTTCGTAAGCGTACCCAGCACAGTCACGGCAAAGCATATCCCTACGAATGCCAGCACAAAGGGCGCATTAAATGTGATCCTGAGTCTCTTTTTCATAGTTTTCTCTTTCCTTACCCGACCTGCACAACGCCGTCGGACTTGATCGTGATCGTCATGCCCGTTTTTACGTAGTCAAGGAATTCGTCGCCCAGACTGTCGATCGTAGGCATCTTGGCGTCGGTCCAGATATCCGAGAGCAGCACTCCCGCGGCACCGATCGAGTCGATCGGTTTTGAGAAGAGCATGCATGCGGGCTGACGGCCGTAATCCGATGCCGTATAAAGGATCATGCCGCCGGTCGTTGAACCGATGGTCTGGGGCAGGCAAAGCGCAACGCCCGCCATGGGCTTTTTGTAAAGGTCCGGATTGTTCTGGTCGGAACAGGTCGCTTTTTTGTCTCCGGTCAGGAAACTGGTCTGATAGCTTGCCAGCGTATTGAAGCCCCCGTGTGAAACGAGCGCTGTCGCGGTGCAGGTTCCGGGCACCACTATTCTGCCTTTGAACTCTTTCATCATACCTTTCCTCCCGTGATCATCGATAATATCCTGTCGTCCTCATAGAAACGGCACGAAGTGTATGTCCTGAGCTTATTTGAATTCGTAATGATCGGCACGCTGTGCACGAGCGGGTTATCGCAGTACATCAGCGGGCAGATGTAGCTGATCGTAAGACCTGCCTCAGCTGCCATCCTCTCCTCTTCGGTTCCGCGTATCGCCTTTATAACGCCGGGCGCGGAGGTGAGCACCGTCGGGATGACGGGCTTTGTCCTGCCGTTCTTCTTAAGCGCGCCGCAGATCTTATTGATCCAGCCGAGCAGCTCATCCTTTGACAGATGAGGACATCCGATAAAGCACATCTTCGGCTTTGCGTTGGGATTCTTCCAGATGACGGGATAGTTGTTCCTGACTCTTGCCAGCTCCGCGTCATCGATCATATAAGTCTTAGCGTCGGGCTCTATAAGGCTCTCGCCGAGCTCTACGGCCTCGGGAGTCAGTCCGTCGATATGATATAAGCCTACAGCGCCGTTCGAGGCCGTTGCCGCGCCGAAATTCTTAAGGTATGCACATACCTTCGGAGTCAGCTCTGTCCCGAGATATTCGGAGAGTCCGTACACATACGGAACATCCTCCATGACCTTCATTCCGATGGCCGATCCGAGCAGCTGCGCCGAAGGGAGCGTCGAAGTCTTGAGCACGATCTTCCATTTCGCGCGCCTGCCCTCATCGGTGAGCAGTCCGAATTTCGGAACGCATCCGAGTATCGAGCCGAACAGCTCTATGATACCGGAATTACGGTTGCAGCGGGCACCGAGAACAGAATTGGCGTAAACTACCGCCGATGACTCCGCCCAGCTCAATACATCACCCTTTTTCGGCTTATTGCCCTGCTCGTCAAAATAACACGCGCACGAAAAACCGTCGGTGCTGAGCAGTCCCAGCTTTTCGAGCTGATCCTCGTATTTGTCCTGCATCGAATACATGAACTGTTTGAATACAAGGTCCCTTATCGGTCCCGAAGGCACATTCTTATCGAGCGGTCTCGGGTCCATCGTAAACTTCTGTTTTGAGGCTACTCCGGCCTCGATAAGCTGATCCATCAGCTTATATACCGGATGTATCACCTTGAGTCCGAAACTGGTAACGAGATGCCCGTACTCACCCGTAACCGGCGTCATCTCTTCCGCGCCGAACAGCTCGCCGTAACGCACGAGCGTCTGCATCACCTTGGCATAGGTCTCGCCCTGTTTGCCGTCATATATATCCTGCTGTTCCTGTGTAAGTCTCATTGTAAACTCCTCCGTCAGATCTTCATCGCCGTCTCATAGGCGTTCCAGATAACAGTGCGCAGATTGCCTATCTGTCTGCAGTCGCCGACAAGATGAACGCCTCCCTTTCCGGGCGCAACGGGATTCGGGATATAGCCCACCGAGCTGATGACCGAATCGCATTCGATCGTAATGTCGCCGTTCTTTGTCGAGCAAACGACCGAGCCGTCCTTTACTTCCTTGACTGCGGTCTCAAGATAGACCGGCGTCTTGTTGAGCGCGAACCACTCACGAAGGTACGAGCTGTTGGCCAGACAGACGCCCGTCTGCGATACCAGATCGTCCTTCATCTCGATGATGATCGGATGCTTGCCCTGAAGGGCCAGCTCATAAGCGATCTCGCAGCCCGTAAGGCCTCCGCCGATCACCGCTACCTTATCTCCTACGGGCTTGCCGTTTAAGAACTCGCAGGCTTCGACCGTCTTGTCAAAACCGGGCACATTGCGGAAAAATCTGGGCTTTGAGCCTGTGGCTACGATGACCTCATCCGCTCCGGTCTCTTCGACCGAGGTGATCTCGGTATTGTATCTGATCTCGATGCCGAGCTTTGTCATCTCCCTGCGGTACCAGGCGAGCAGGTCTCTGAGCTTCCCTTTATAGCTCTCGGCACTGGCGGCGATAAATGTGCCGCCGAGCTTGTCGGACTTCTCATAGATGACGGGGTTATGGCCTCTCAGCTTCAATACCCTGGCCGCCTCCATGCCGCCTATTCCGCCGCCGATGATCGCGACCTTCTTGGGAGACGCGGTCTTTTTGATGTAATGCTTGTTCCACTGCATCGTCTCGGCATTGACCGCGCATCTGGCCAGAGCCAGGCTGTCGGAGAGCGCCTGATCGTTGGGAACTCCCTTGTAATGACACATGTTAAAGCATCCGTTATGGCAGAGTATGCAGGGTCTGATATCCTCTTCCCTGTCGTTGATGAGCTTGGTGATCCATTCCTGATCAGCGAGGAAATTGCGCGCAAATCCTGCGCCGTCGAGACGTCCGGCTTTGATCGACGCTGCCGCCGCTGCGGGATCGAGTCGTCCTGCGCATACCACGGGGATATCGACGAACTGCTTGATATGCTCCACATCGGCCAGGTTGCAGTTCTCGGGCATATAGATCGGAGGATGCGCCCAGTACCACGCGTCATAAGTACCGTTATCGCAGTTGAGCATGTCGTATCCGGCATCCTGCAGGTATTTCGCAGCCTTCTCGGATTCTGCCATGTCACGGCCGACCTCGGTGTATTCCTCGCCGGGAAGCGCGCCTTCCCTGAAGCCCTTGGTTTTTGAAACAACGCTGTATCTTAAGGATACGGGGAAATCCTGTCCGCATTCCTTCTTGATCGCTTTTACTATATCTGCCGCGAAACGGTAGCGGTTCTCGAACGAGCCGCCGTATTCGTCGGTTCTCTTGTTTACATAGGGGAGAGTGAACTGATCGAGCAGATATCCCTCATGCACGGCATGGACCTCCACTCCGTCGACACCCGCGTCCTTGCAG